>NZ_CP058988.1:1210346-1512933 GCF_019278565.1 Cellulophaga sp. HaHa_2_95
GTAAAATGTTTTCATTTACATGTTGTTTTGAATACTTTTAATGGTTATTTGTAGAAAAGGTTAACATTGATTTATTTTTTTTAATTTAGATGTTAACCTGCATGCATTAAATACATTAAATGAAACAACCATCAGATCAGCTTCTTTTTGATTCTTTAAAAAATGGTTCTGAAGCTGCTTTTACAGCTGTTTATGAAAACAATAGGAGTTTGTTTTTAAACTTTGGAAGAAAGTTTGGTTTAGATGATACTATCTTATTAGATATTTATCAAGACACTTATATCGCTTTTTTTGAAAATATAGCAAACGGTAGGTTGGTAGAATTAAAGAGTCGTATATCTACCTATCTCATTAGCATTGGAAAATATAAAATTTTAGAGCAATTGCGTAAGAATAGTAAAAAAGTTAATAGTGATATTGTTTTAAACCTTACACATGAGGCTAATAGTGATATTGATACTTTTGATCTAGATAATGAAGAACTGTCGAAAGAGCAAAAAGATCTGCAGCTGAATTTTGAGATGCTAGGTGAGAAATGTCGAAAAATTTTGACTATGTTTTATTACAAAAATTATAGTATTAAACAAATAATGGCTGCTGGCGGTTATAACAATGAAAATGTGGTGAAAAGCCAAAAGTCTCGCTGTTTGAAAACGCTTAAAGATGCTATGAAAAATTCCCCCAAATAAAAATGAATAAAGAAGAACTTTTACATAGCTATTTTCAAGAAGAACTTAGTGCGGAACAATTAGAAGTATTTACTACTTTGTTAGCGGAAGATTCAGAATTTAAAGAGCAATTCAGGTTTGAGAAAGATTTGCAAATGGCGATTAAAAATAAAGAGCGTAATCATCTCAAGAAAAAATTAAAACACATTGAAGAACAGCATACAACGGATAGCTTAGGAAATACCCGTTTTTTTTCTCCGACGAAAATAGCGGCTGCTATTATAGTTTTACTAACAGTTGGCGGAATAATTTTTTCAATCATTGATCAACCTAATGCAGATAAACTATATACAATCAATTACGAGAAATATCCTAATACTGTTTATGCGATAACTCGCGGCAATGATTCTGAAAATACGCTGGTACGTAAGGCTTTCATAGCTTATGAGGTAAATGATATTGATACAGCTATTACTTACTTCGAAAAGCTAAAGCAAAATACGGACCTTAGTTATGTAGATTTTTATTTGGCCCAATGTTATTTGGCGAATGGTGCCATTGAAAAGGCCGTTTCTTTATTTGAGCAGGTTGCAAACAAAAATACAGATTTTAAGATGGAAGCATTGTGGTATGCTGCATTAGGGAATATAAAAAATAAGGAAGAAGTAAAGGCTAAACAACAACTAGAAGCGCTTGTACTTGCAGGGACTTATAAGAAGCAATTGGCGATTGAATTACTGGAAGATTTGGAGTAGACGTTTTCTATTAAAGTAAAGTAGTAATAAGATTATTAGTGTGATTATAACCCAAACCCAATAATTTGGTGTTGTGGTTAGGGCATCTGTATTCCCTTGAATTATAAAACTAGACCAATAATAGGGGTGGGATAAAGCTGTTTCTTTGTTTTTATTGAGATAGGAAAGTTTAGCTTGTTGTATGGCTATATCTTTACGTTTACCTTTTGCTAAATTCTTGTAAAAATTGTTCATTATATCTGAAGCAGATTGGTCAACTACATTCCATAAAGTGTGAACAATACTTTTAGAACCACTATAAAAAAATGCACGAGAAAGACTTAATGCTCCTTCGCCTTTCTTGAGTTCTCCAATTCCGGTTTCACAAGCACTTAAGGTTACTAAGTCTGCACTTAGATCTAGGTTATAAATGTCACTAGCATATAAAACATAGTCTTTCTTTGCTCCTGGAGTAAATGCTAAATAGGAATATTCGGGTGAAGAATCATCGAAAAATGCGTGCGTAGCTAAATGAATTATATTGTGCGATGACACCTCGGCATTAAAATTAAATAAGGAAGCTTGGTTTCCAGAGAATGAAGAACCTTTAAAAGAATTCAAAACTGTATGGATTTCATTTTTATTATGGGGTAAAGGCGAGAGGCCGGTTCTTAATTCATAACCTTGAACAGGTTCTCCGTTGAATTGTGGAGCAAAAGCTAAAACAGAATTTTCAGTATTATTTTTTGAGTAAAGTTGATTTAATAATGTTAATGAATTTATGGAACTAATAGCATACTGTTCAAGTAAATATTTAGGTGCTTTCTCTTGGGAATTTAATGCATCAAAAGAAATGTAGTTTAATAGTCCATCAGGAACGATTAGTAATTTATTATTTTTAGGATTTTTTAGTAATGGAGCTATAAATGCTTTGTATAAACTATAAGAAGCCGAATTTAGATCATGAATACTAGATGTGCTAGAACTTAACATGTCATAAACTGCAATAATGTTTTTTTCTAAAGATGCTGTATTTGGTATCTTCAACAAATCTTTTGTGTTTGCAGTGATAGCTAAAGCGTATATTGATTCTTTTCCGTAAAAATAGGATATTACCATTTCATCTGCGCTAAGACTGTTTTGAACTGTGGCTATAGAAATCACAGCTGTATTATATCTCAAATTATAATAGGAAGGGTATTTGGTCTCAAATGTTTTAATTAAATCCGTATGTTCATTATTCAATTTGAAAAGCTCATCCTCAAGTTGATGGGGTGTGGAGGCCCCTAATTCTATTTGCTTTTTGTAATAGGTAATGGTAGACTTTAAATAACTCTCTTTTTGTAATAATTCTTTTGGAATTTTAGCAAATCTGGTGGCTTTGGTATTTAGCAGTGCATCTAATAATAAAACGGATTTGCTTTTTTCGGAGTAATAAAATAATTTATCCAAGAATTGCTCCTCATTTTTTTTAAGATACAATTGGTAGCAGGCTTCAATACCTGACTCGAATAGCGAAAATGAATCCTCAATTAAATTTAATTTATCTGCTTGATTCCTGTAATTTGGTTTGAGTAAGTCTAGTGTTTTTAAGCTGGTGTCAACGGCTTTTAAAATCTGTGTTTCGTAATTTTCACTTTTCAAAATATTTAAGGTTTTTGCCTTTGCACCTAGGAATTTTAGAAATAAATGCTTTTGAACAATAGTTGCTGCAGCTGGATTTTGAGAAACATCTGAAGAAGAAAAATTTGGACTAAGTTCCTGTAAACCTAATTGATAATTTTTCAGCGCCTGTTTAAATTGGCCTTGTTGTAAATAGAGATCAGCAATCTTTTTTTGGAGTCTAGGCTGGTCGCTTTTACGAGAAACAGCGAAAGCTGCTTTAAAGGCCTTTAATGCTTCAAAATATTTTTTTTCTTTTAAATAGATACCGCCCTGGCCATATAGATATCTATCCTCGAAAGGGTCATTTTTTATTTTATATTTTTCAATTTTTCTTAAGTAATAGCTAGCGCTGTCTATTTGTTCGGCATCGGAATATAAATTTGAAAGTAGTAAGGATGTGGTAACAATGCTGTTTCGGTTGCTTTCATCGTAGTTCTTTTCAGAAAAAGATAGCGTTTCAAGCCAATAGTTCTTGGCTTGTTCATATTTTTTTTCTGCGTATAAAGAACTAGCAAAGAGATTGTATATTTTATGTAAGCCGCTAATATCATTCGGCAGGTATTTTTTATATAGCCTTATATTTTTTTTATAATACGTTGTAGCAAGATCGAATCTGTTTTGGAGTGTATTTATTTGGGCGATAAAGCTGTAGCATGTTGAGAGAAATACCACATCATCCAGGTTTTTTTTGTAGTCGTCTTTTGAAATAATATTATTTATGATATTATTAAAATAGGTTTCAGCTTGATCAAAATCTTCTATTTTGTGGAAATAATTACCTTTGTTATACAGTAAATAGTTTTTCTGAGTAAAACCTTTATCATTTAACGTATTCAATACTTTACTTTTTTCTAAAAGTAAAGTATCAAGTCTATCTATGGTTGTTTTTATTTTTTGAATATCAAAATAATAGCCTGCAGCGAAACAAACTTCATTTAATTTATCAATTGCAGTAACGTAATCTCTATTTGTTAGAGCTAATTCATATATTATTTCGTGGAAATAATAGGTAGAATCTTTATTTGTGTAAAAATAATAATCTGCTTTCTCTTGAAAATTAGCTAATTGGTCTTGGTAGTTTTGCCCATTTAGGAAAGCAGAAGTGAAAACAAAAAGTAAGGTGATAAGTTTACTTGTCATTTCTTCAAATTATGAATTAGGACTAAAGATATGAAAAAGCGACGATTAGATATGGTATTCAGATAGTTAGTAAATAAATCTTGAGGTATTAATATAGAGAAAACCCCTAAAGGGGTTTTCTCTATATTAATACTAAGTCATAGTGGTATATAACTTATTCTATTTCTGCAGAAATAGAGTATTCATCTTTTATATTATTCTGATCCACAGTAAAAACTTTTATGATAATCTTACCTGTGTACTTGTCTGTTTTCCATTCTAAGGGAATATAGTTCACGGTACTATCAAATTGCTCTAATGGTTTTGGAGTTCCAACAGTTTGCGCGAGCAAATTCTCGGAGTCATCAAAAATAACTACTTGACATATTTGATAATCAGGTAAGGGTGTAAGGTAGCGAATACTAAACCAGTCATTGCAATTATTTACCCTAGGGCATGGTGGTAGCGGTAGCTTTTTAAAAACGATATCCATTTCGTTTAAAATATTCATAATAGCAGCATTATTTGAGGCAAGTTCATTAGTTACCGTGGTATAACGTGCTTTTATTTGTTTGTCCTCTTGTCCTGAATCTATAATTTTTGTGAGCGTCTCAATTTCGGAATTCAACTGTATATTTTTATTTTCTAAATGCATTAACTTGAGTTCATCGGGGTAGATATAATTTGTTTCTGTAATTATACTTTTTTGGGTAGTGTCTCCGAGAAATTCATTGATGCAAGAGGTGATAAAGAGGGCTAAAATGGGTAATAAAATAATTTTTACTTTCATAGTAGTGTAAATTTTGAAATTGGATTAATTAGTGTATTTATTTTAAAGCTACTTATTAAGGTTACATTTGTTTGTATAATATGTAGTAATGGTTGTGTTTTTTGTATAGTTTGTTGATAATCAAATTATTGATTTAATTTTTTAGAGTTTCCCTCAAAAAATTAGTACGTTTTGTTGTTAATGAAAATAATGCGTTAAGGTTAACACGCTTTTTTTATTTTAGGAACGAAAAAACTCGAAGTGAAAGCTTCGAGTTTAAAAAATGAATAGAGAAATTCACTATGCAGTAAAATTTATTAACGCTTTTAGAGTGGTTCTAGTTTATTCTGCCTGTATCATCAAAAATTAACAGTAGGCTGTCTAAATGAAAAATAAGATCCTGCGACCTCTCTCTATATATAGTTATGCTATGTCTAGAATACCTGACTAATTAATCCGATATACAATTATAGAGTTTTCTTGATCTTTAGCTACAAGCTCTAATTTTTTATCGTTATCCATATCTAATAAATCAATGGAAGAATTGCCAAATACAGGAAAGTTTTGAATAGCGTTTAGGCTGCTATCAAATAAATATATTTTTTGATTTTGCAAATCCGTTACACTCACATATAATTTCTTATTATTAAAAAATAGTTTGGGTTTTGAATATAAACCCAGTTCCAGCTCAATTTTTTTACCCTTTACCATTAATGTATTTTCATTCATTACGGCTAGGGTATTTGTAGAAGCGTCAATAGTATGGTCCTTAGAGAGTTTCAAATCTTTTTTCACAACATTGCCTTTCTCATCAATTTGGAGCAAAGTTCCCTTATTGTCCGTCACTGTAAATTTATTTTCAAAATTGTAAACCTCATTATCAGAGAAAGCAATTTTTTCCTTTACTGTAATTCGGTCTGCTCCCACACGGCTAAGTATCCGTAACGTCCCATCTTCTTGAGGAAATGTTATGTAATCCTTTTTGTAAAATCTGAAATGTTTTGGAGCTTTAGTAATGGTTTTTCCATTGTCTTTAAAATTAAAGCCATCTACTCGTTTTCCAGAATTGTCAAACATAGATATGTTGGAATTATTGGTAACGAGAAAACGATAATTTCTAGTGTTATCATAATCAAAAACAGAAAGACTAGTTAGCTGCGCAGGCTCAAAAGTCATTGTAAAAGGGGGCACAGCTTCTCCGTTTCTATCCAGAATAAGGAATTGATTATCTGTGGTAAAGGCAAATTGTAGGCGCCCGTTTCTATATAAATCTACTTGAGAAATTTCACCTCTAATTTTACCTTCCAATTGTTTCTTCCATACGACCTTTCCTTCGGTAGAAATCAAGTAAAGAATATTATTAACATCTTGAACTATAATTTCGTGTTTCTTAGTAAGGTGATTTTCTACAAATTGTGGTTCCGATGCGATGTTGTGATCTAGTTGAACAGTGAACAAAGGGGCTGTTAGGTTACTTTCAGTCTGTGCTGTAATTTTTTTTAATATAAGACTGGTATGAAAAAAATCCTTGTCAGAAACTAATTGACCTATGACAACATGATCATTGAAATCTATATTAGAAAGTTGTTCTGAAACATCTTCCTTTACATCATTTTGACGAAAATTAGTAAGTCCCTCAGAGGAAGAGATGAATAGGATATTAGACTCATTTGCAATCGTATTTTTTACACTTTGGTACACCTCAGATTTATCAAATGTAGCTTCATTCTTGTAGTTGCTAATCGTATTTTGTAAGGGCTCTAAGTTTTCTGAAAATATGATAACCTCCTCTAAAATAGTAGCATAGTTCGTTTCAAATTTAGGCAGAATAGCTTTAAAGCTTTCTAGGAACGATGTGTTGGTAAGCTTCAGTATTTCATTCCCTTGATAATTTATGGTGTTGTTAGAGTTTTTGGTGAGAATCTCTACGAGATACTCGGCGTCTAGGGTTTGTAGTAATATTACCTTATCATTTGATAAACCAATGATTCCTAGTTCTTGTACGGCTTGAAATGTAGTATCTTTTTTAGGTAATGCCTCTAAATATTTTTGTTGATTTTTATAGTAGTTGTCAAAATTTTTGAAAGTGTAAGAGGTAATGTATTGCGCATTTATCGGGGCGTAGAATTGCGTGCTGTTTAAAGAGGGAGTAGCATTAGCAAATAAAGATGCAAATTTAGTGTGGTTGCTTTCATTGCAGGTGCTAATTCCTGTTAGTTTTAGCTCGTTTTGTTTAAGTATTGCATCTAGAGAAATCCAATCAGAGAAATCAGCTAAATCAAAAGTGCTCGTTTCCTTTAAAGAGGCTGTTAGGTTTTGGCAGTATTTAGTATTCAAAAATAAAACGGCAGCTTTACGATTACTACTAGAATCGTAAAGTTTTTTTAGTTTTGGATCCGTTTCTGGAAATTCTTTGGTTCTTATTAAGTTCTCAATCAATAATTGTGAAGAAGAAATAAAGGTATATTCTTCTACCTTATATATATAAGCAATTTGGTCTTCAATGGTTGCTTTGGTGAAGGCGTAGTTCTCGTATGTTATTTCTTCTATTGTTTTATTGGGAATACTCTTTAGATCTAATAATGCTGAAGAGGTTTTGGTTTTAAAAAAATAATCTAGTTTTCCTTTTCCAACCTCAATGAAGCTAAGAATGCTTTCATTGTTAGGTTTTAGGTGTGATAAGAGTTGTAGGTAATCAAAGCTTTCTGAAAAATGGGTCGTCTGTTGGTACTCCTTTAAAAAAGAGTTGTTTTTTAATTCGCTTAAGAAGAGATCGTGATCATTGATCTTAATAAGTATAGCTGCATTTTGTGGAATATGTTCCAAAAGAGTAGAAGGGGTGTTAACTTCTTTCTTACAACTAATAAATAGGATGAAAATAAAAATGCAAACTTTGAATTTCATGAAGACAGCTTTTTTTGCAAATTTAAAATTAAAACGATGATATTCTTAAATGTATGGCTATATCTTTAATTCTAGTTGCTCGGGCAGTTGTTTAAAGCTTTTTCTGTGGTATTTTGTAATTCCGTATTTTCTAATGGCGGCTCGGTGTTCTTTGGTAGGGTATCCTTTATTTTGTTTCCAATTGTACATGGGGAATTCTTCGTGCAGTAGATTCATGACTTCATCACGATATGTTTTCGCTAATATAGAAGCAGCTGCAATACTCATATATTTGCCATCACCTTTAATAATGCAATCATAAGTGTAGTTCTCCATAGGTTTAAATCTATTGCCATCAACGATAATATGTCTAGCTGCGGTATCTAGTTTTAGTACAGATTTTTGCATGGCCAGTATCGATGCATTTAAAATATTAATATCGTCAATAATCAAGGGTTCAATGTGGGTAACAGCGTAACACAGTGCTAAATCTTCTATAATTGGTTTTAGTGTAAATCGTTTAATTTCAGATATTTTTTTTGAGTCATTTAACAAACTGTTTTTGAATTTCTCGGGAAGCACCACTGCAGCTGCAGTAACAGGTCCTGCAAGACAGCCACGACCGGCTTCATCAGTGCCTATTTCATTTTTTGAGATGTGGAAGTTTTTAAGCATATGTGATAATTATTGATTTGAAATGTAGCAACGGCAAAATTACTACAATGAAGATTATATCCTCTATTTTTTCAATAAAAATTGAATAATTCGTAATTACTATTAATATATTGGCTATTTTTTTACTTAATAGTGGTGTTTTTTGTTAATTTTTGCAAATTATTCACATATTTAATCATTGGTATTAAAAATATCACAATTAATAACAATATTTTAACATTAAGGGTACTGATGTGGCATGTTTTTTTGTGTTATTAACTTTTTATTATCATTTTTGTAATTGACTAATTCAAAAATTTATTTAAATGAAATCGAAATTAACATGGATTTTGACGCCTTTGTTGGCGTTAATGATGAGTTTTTCTTTTGCACAAGAGAAAACGATTACAGGTACGGTTACCGATGAGTCGGGATTACCTTTGCCTGGTGTTTCTGTATTAGTAGTTGGTACTACGAAAGGAACACAAACAGATTTTGACGGGAACTATGCTATTGTAGCCAGCCAAGGGCAACAACTAAGATTTAGTTATGTTGGGCAAAAAACAGTAGAAAAACTTGTTGGTTCTTTGGCTGTTATTAATGTTCAGCTGTTAGAGGATGCTCAGGCGCTGGAAGAAATAGTTGTTGTAGCCTACGGTTCTCAAACGAAAGAGAAAATTGTTCAAAATGTAGCCATAGTTGGTGAGGCTGCTTTAGAGAATTTGGTAGTTACATCACCTGATCAACTTTTACAAGGTCAGGCGGCTGGTGTTAATGTTACCAATACCTCTGGTCTTTTAGGGGCAAATGTAAATATTCAAGTAAGAGGTGTAAACACTATTAATGGAGGTAGTTCGCCTCTATTCGTTGTTGATGGTGTTGTAATAACTGATAATGATAACACTTTTAGTCGTGGAGGTAATGTAGGTAGTAATCCTTTGACATTTCTGAATCCTAGTGATATTCAAAGTCTTACCGTTTTGAAAGATGCGGGTGCTACTGCCATTTACGGTACAAGAGGAGCGAACGGTGTTGTATTGATTACAACCAAGAAGGGTAGGTTAAATTCAGATGCTACAGTTACTGTAAATAATTACATACAAGCGAGTAAGGTAAATGATTTATTTGAAGGGCTTACCGCCGATGAGTACAGACAATTCAGAACAGATGTTGCGAACATTCAAGATGGTACTTCTCTTGTTCCTCAAGACCTAGGTTTAGGCGCTATTGGTGATCCAGGGACAGATTTTGTTGATGAGATTTCTCGAACTGGTTTTACAGAACATATAGATGTATCTGTAAGAGGTGGTAGTGATAAGACTACTTATTTTATTAGTGGGTCTTATGAAGATGCCGAAAGTTTCGCTATAGGGAATGATTTGACTAGATCAGCGGTTCGTATGAATTTAGAAACTCAGGCAAAAAAATGGCTAAAAGTAGGTACTAATATTGGTATAACTAATACATTACTTAATAGTATTGGTAGAGAAAATAGTACTTTTGCGCCATTTACATCAGCTTTTCTTTTAGATCCAACCTTTATTCCTAGAGACGCGGATGGTAACTTTGTTCGTTCTCCTAGTTTTATACCAAATATAGCTGCTGTAGCTGCTTTAGATACAGATAGAACTGAAGCAACAAGAACAATTGGTAGCATTTATGGGGAAATAACTCTGGCGCCAGGATTAAAATTTAGATCAGAGTTTGGTGCAGATAGACTAGTAAGTGAAACGAGTCTGCGTAGCACGGAGATAGTTAGTGCTGGGGGTTCGTCTGACTTTTTTACTGTAACAGATAATCTTTATAGAGTTACTAACTCACTGAGTTATGCAAATACTTTTGCGGATAAACATAATTTCAATGCTTTAGTATTGCAAGAGTATGAAGAGAGGCAAAGAAGATTTACACAAATTGATGGTGTTGGTTTTTTATCAGATGATCAGTTAAATGTTGGAGCCGCTACTACACAGACTGTTTTAGATAGTGATAGAGCCGGTAGTGCTATTCGAGGTTTTTTGGGTAGAATCTCTTATGATTATGATAGTAAATATCTTCTAGAAGTTACCGGTAGAGTTGATGAGTCTTCAAGGCTAGGTATAGATAATAATACGGGTAAGTTTTATTCTGTAGCAGCTGGTTGGACAGTTTCTAATGAAGATTTTTTTAAGCTTGATTTTGTAGATTTCTTAACTTTAAGAGGTAGTATTGGTACTGCTGGTAATGACAGGCTTGGAAATTTCCCGTCTTTAGCTTTATATGAAGCTGGTCAATTTGGTGGACTGTCAACTGCTAATGTTATTTCTCCTGCTAATACAACTTTAGGTTTTGAGCAAACTAGGACTATTGACTTTGGTTTTAGATCTAGTTATTTCAATAACAGATTGAATTTAAATGTTTCATACTACAAAAGAAATACTACAGATTTATTATTTCAAGTGCCTTTGCCTAATCAATCAGGTGCTGCTACAGTTAATTTAAATGCCGGAGAGTTGGAGAATTCTGGATGGGAATTTGAACTTTCTTCTACAAACTTTAAAACAGATAATTTTCAATGGGACACAAGTTTGAACCTAGCTACTCTTGATAATAAATTAGTTGATATAGTATCAAATGAAGTTGATGCTGATGGAAGAAAATTTATTGAAACAGGAGCTCAAAGAGCTATAGAAGGTGAATCATTAAGTACTTTCTTTCTAGTAAGGTATAATGGAATTAATCCTGATACGGGAGATGCGGAATGGTTAGATGTCGATGGTAATGTTACAACTACTCCTAATTTTGATACAGACAGGGTTGAGGTGGGAAGTGCTTTACCTGATTTGACCGGTGGTTTAACAAATACATTTAGATACAAGAATTTTGATTTTAGTAGTGTATTTAATTTTAGTGTAGGCAATAAGGTTTTAATTGAGGGCTTGCGCTTTGTTGATGGTATAGATGCAATTGGTGGTACTATAAATGTAAGAAGAGAAAACTTAGATTTCTGGAGAAATCCAGGAGATGTTTCTTTTGCTCCAAGTCCTGCAAGTGCAACTGCTAATAATTTTAACCAAGAGTCAACTGCACAATTACTGGATGGAGATTATTTGAGACTGAAAAACATTACATTAGGGTATAGTCTACCGACTCAAGCCTTAGAGAAAGTTGGTTTTTTGTCTAAAGTTAGATTTTATGCTACGGCAACTAATTTATGGACTATTAAAGGTGATGATTTAGACGGAATTGATCCAGAAAATAATGATTCTAATGATCCTTTAAGTTTAGGTCAGTCTTTCTTTACTGCTCCGCAAGCAGTAACATACTTATTAGGTCTTAACTTACAATTCTAAATAAAAATAAAAATGAAACATTTTAATAAAATATTTTTGCTGATTACCGCTCTGGTTGCATTAAGTTGTGACAGCGAAATCGAAGACATCGCTCCAGAGAACGATTTGTCTGCTGAGGTTATTTTTTCCACATTTACAACAATTGACGCTGCTACTGTCGGTATTTATGATGGTATGCAAGATGGAGGCTTTATTGGTCAACCAGAGTACATTTCTGATTATATGTCAGATAACGTAAATTTTGTAGGTAGTTTTCCTACCCTTCAAGATATTAGAGATTTCAATGCTAATGCAACTAATACTTCTATTGCAGGGCAATGGTTCGATATTTTTGATGTAATTAGAGATGCTAATAATATCATAATTAACTTACCAGGTGTAGATCCAGCAAACGTGAGTTTTATCTCTGCAAGTAATTCAGCTAATTTCGAAACGCTAAGAACGCAGTTCATTGGAGAAGCGCATTTTTCTAGAGCTTTAGCGAACTTTCAGGGTGTAAACATGTTTGCACAACCTTTTCAATTTTCAAATGGAAGTAATTTAGGTATGCCTTTGGTTACTGAGTTTTTTGAAGGAGATGTTGAGCCGTTTCGATTGGCTAGGTCTACAGTAAATGAGACTCATGCATTTATTGAATCAGATTTAATTATAGCTATGAATAGCCTGCCGGAAACTAATGATATACGTGCAAGCAGTACGGCGGCAAGAGCTTTGCTTTCTAGATTGTATTTATATAGAGAGCAGTGGAATGATGCTGCAACTATGGCAAACGAAGTAATTGGTACTAGTGGCTTTAGTTTAGCGCCAGATTTCACTTTTTATAACAATCCGTCCTCTGAGCATATTTTCAGAGTAATTAATCAACCAGATGATCCAGCTTTTGGTAATCCTTTTGATCTTTATTATAATCCAACTTCAAATAACGGTAGAGGTGATTTGACTTTTTCAGATGATCTAATCGCTGCTTTTGAAGCAGAGCCTGGTGATTTCCGTTTTAGCTTGTCTATTGAAGATGTAGATGCAAGTGATAATGCAGCTAGATTTACTACTAAATATCCCAATGGTGCAACTTCAGAATCAGATCCAAATGTTTTAAGAATGGGGGAGATGTATTTAAACAGAGCTGAAGCAAACTTGAGAGGGGGGACTACTATTGGTGATACTCCTTTAAATGATGTTAACGCTATTAGATTGAGAGCAGGTTTGGCTCCATTAACTGCAGTAACTTTAGATGACATTCTTTTAGAGAGAAGAAAAGAATTAGCTTTTGAGGGACACAGAAGAATGGACTTGTTGCGAAATAACTTAAATCTTAGGCCTGACGGTGGAGCTATTTCTGCTCCTGGTTCAGATAAAGTTATTTTGCCTATTCCTACAGATGAATTAAATGCTAATCCTAATGCTGCTCAGAACCCTGGTTACTAAGTAGAAAAATATTTCTAACATTTATTTCAAAGACCCACAATTTGTTTTGTGGGTCTTTTTTGTTGAAATTTGTAAAGCGGTATTAACATTATTTTAATAATGGTTATCGTGTAAATGAGTTAATTTACGGACTAATAGCATCAACGATGAAAAAACTTATTTTTATTATTACCATTAGTTTAATTCCAACATTCGGCAATTCGCAAGTTAATATAGGGGTTTTTGATGATTATCTTTATTTTGTCAATCAAAATAGGCCTGCATATGATGATATAGACGGAACTCCTTATTTGAGTGATGATTTTGTTCCCGCACGTGTGAATGACAATCAGAATGTAGTTGATGTGAAATTCAATGTCTTTGCCAATAATATTGAATTTAAACAACCTAAAGGAGAAGTTGTTATATTGTCTATTGATAGGGATTATAAGTTCAAAATGTTAGATGGACTAAATACAGAGTTTGAAATTCATTCTTATAAAAATGATAGAGGAGAAAAGGATAGAACTTTTTTTAGAAAAATTCAAACTGGTGAAAATTTTACATTGTTTCTAAGGGAAAATGTGAAACTCATACCTAAGAAAATTGCCACGAGTGGTTTTGAACAAAACCAACCAGCGCGATTTTCTAAGTCCAAGAGTACTTTTTATGTAGGTAAATTTAAAGAAGGTTTTGGAGAATTATCAGCGGTTCCATTACGGAAAAAAGAAATTTCAATTTATTTTAAAGACCGATCGAAAGCAATACATCAATTTATTAAGAAACGGAAATTAAAATTGGATAATGAAGAAGATTTGGTAGAACTGTTTAATTTTTACTGGTCAGAAGATTAGCTAGTATTTTTCTGAGTTGTTATTTTGCTTAAAACAATTGATTACTCCCTAAAATTCTTAGAAATTAGAATTCATAAAATAATATTTTTAATAAATAATATTTTTAAGCTTATAGTGATTGGACTTAATTTGGAATATGAATTGAGTCTCTCTGTTTTCTTAGAATAATCTTCAGAAAAGAATTTTATTTCTATTGTTTTTTTTAATTCTATTTTATCTGCTATTTGTTTTAATAAGTTTATTGTAGGGGCAGGCTATTTGCTCAAGCCATTCTTTGCGATAATCGTATAACAATATCAACTTTCACATTTTATTAAAACTTAAAAAATTACCTTTGCTATTATAAGTGTTTTTCAATGAGATATAGTATACTGGTATTTATTATTTTAAGTTCGGCTTCGGTTTTTAGTCAGCAGGATTCCATTCCTAATAGTAAGGAAACTGAGGTAAGCTTGGAAAAGAACAAGGAATTAGGGAAGAAAAAAGATACTGTAGCAGGTGCAGAGGAGTATAAGCCAGTTGTAAGTGATTATAAGATAGTCTCATTTTATAGGGATACTACGTTTGTAGATACTACGCTATCTATCAAGAAAGAGTATCAATATAATTACCTGAGAAAAGATGATTTTGAGTTACTTCCCTTTGCTAATATGGGGCAACCCTATAATAAATTAGCATATAATTTTGAGCCTAATTTTTTCTATCCAAAACTTGGTGCCATAGCTAAGAATCATAATTATATGGAAATGGAAGATATTGATTATTACAATGTTCCTACACCTATGACCGATGTGATGTTTAAAACCGTTTTCGAGGAGGGGCAATTTCTAGACATCTTATTAACTTTTAACGTATCCAAGAAATTTAATTATGCTATTGCTTATAAGGGGTTTCGATCTTATGGAAAGTACAACAATAGTCAGGCGGAAGCTGGTAATTTTAGAACCAGCGCTAATTATTTAAGTGAGAATAAAAGATATTCTTTCAGGGGGCATATTGCTGCGCAAGATTTGATAAATGAAGAAAATGGGGGATTGAGTGATTTGGAGGATCAATTTATTTCTGGAGATTCTGACTTTTCAGATAGATCAAGGATAGATGTTAATTTGACCGATGCTGAAAGTAAAATTTTAGGGAAAAGGTATTTTTTTGAAAATCAATACAAGTTGATCAAGAAAGATAATGATTCTAGTGTGGTGGAAAAAACCTCATTGGCACTAGGGCATTTGTTTAATTATGAAACCAAATACTATCAGTTTACTCAAGATAGTCAGAATGATTTTTTTGGAGAAGCATTCGTTGCTACGGATCTTTCGGATCAAGCGCGACTAAGAGCTTTTTATAATCAATTTAGTGCAGAGTTTTATAATACCACTTTAGGGAGGCTTAAGGCTAACTTAAATGTATATAATTATAATTACTCTTTTAATAGTGTTCTTATTACAGATACGGAGACTTTAAGGTCGCAGCTCAAAGGTGATGAGATCTCTCTTGGGGCTAATTATCAAAAAAGAATAAAAGGTTTTAATGTAAAAGGAGATTTTGCGTATAATCTTACTGGAGACTTAACAGGGTCTATCCTTAATGCAGAAGCTAATTATGTTTTAGGCGATGTGTTGTCTTTAGGGGCAAAGCTACATTCTTCTTCTAGAATGCCTAACTTCAACTATCTATTGTATCAAAGTGATTATAGTAACTACAATTGGGATAATTCAGACACGTTTGATAAGATAAAGACCAATAGTCTAGAGTTTAACTTGGATGCTAAATTTTTAGGAAGTCTGTCTGCCAAATTTACAACCTTGGATAATTACACTTATTTTGCGGTAGATCCTTCTGTAACAGTTTTAGAAACGGAAAGTGAAAATCAATTTATTAAGCCTTTTCAAGAGACGAGTAGCGTTAACTATATAAAGGTGAAGTATACTAAAGAGTTTAAGTTAGGTAATTTTGCTTTGGATAATACATTCATGTATCAGACGGTATCTCAAAGTAATGATGTGCTTAATGTTCCGCAATTTACCACTAGAAATTCATTGTATTATTCCAAAGAGGTGTTTAAGAAAGCTATGTATTTGCAAACAGGGGTAATCTTTAAATATTTTTCTTCCTATAATATGAATGGGTATAACCCTTTACTAGGAGAGCTCTATATACAGAACAATCAAAGCTTGGGAGGTTTCCCTTTGTTAGACTTCTTTATTAATGCGAAAGTGCAGCAAACACGTATCTATTTAAAGGCAGAGCATTTTAACTCTTCTTTTAGAGAGAAAGATTATGACTATTTTTCTGCGCCAGACAATCCGTATCGAGATTTTATTGTGCGTTTTGGTGTTGTTTGGAACTTTTTTAGTTAGAAGGGATATCCTTCTAGGTATTCATTTTTGAATGATGAAACCGTTTTTCGAGTTTATTTCATATTAGCTATTAATTATTTTTCATTATAACACCTTGTTATAGTGGTTATTGCGAAGTGTGATTAATATTTTTTAAAAAAACTTTCCAAAAACGCTTGTGGGTTTTAAAAGAGGGTGTATATTTGCAGCCGCTTAGGGAAACAACGATACGTAATTAAGTGAGAAGTAAAAGAGATAAAAAGTTCATTGACATATTGTAAGACAGCGTTTAATTACTGGAAACGGTAATTAAATAAATTGAATTAACATAATAGCTTAAAGAATATAGAGGGCTAGGATTCGGATGATTTGTTAGTTGGTTAATAGATGTTATATAATATTTACAAAACAACGATGAAGAGTTTGATCCTGGCTCAGGATGAACGCTAGCGGCAGGCCTAACACATGCAAGTCGAGGGGTAACAGGGAGCTTGCTCCGCTGACGACCGGCGCACGGGTGCGCAACGCGTATGCAATCTACCTCTTACTAAGGGATAGCCCAGAGAAATTTGGATTAATATCTTATGTGATATGTGACTGGCATCGGTTACATATTAAAGGTTACGGTAAGAGATGAGCATGCGTCTCATTAGTTAGTTGGTAAGGTAACGGCTTACCAAGACTTCGATGAGTAGGGGTCCTGAGAGGGAGATCCCCCACACTGGTACTGAGACACGGACCAGACTCCTACGGGAGGCAGCAGTGAGGAATATTGGACAATGGACGGAAGTCTGATCCAGCCATGCCGCGTGTAGGAAGACTGCCCTATGGGTTGTAAACTACTTTTATACAGGAAGAATAAGATCTACGTGTAGATTGATGACGGTACTGTAAGAATAAGGACCGGCTAACTCCGTGCCAGCAGCCGCGGTAATACGGAGGGTCCGAGCGTTATCCGGAATTATTGGGTTTAAAGGGTCCGTAGGCGGGCTGTTAAGTCAGAGGTGAAATGCTGCGGCTCAACCGTATGCACTGCCTTTGATACTGGCGGTCTTGAGTTATAGTGAAGTGGCTAGAATAAGTAGTGTAGCGGTGAAATGCATAGATATTACTTAGAATACCGATTGCGAAGGCAGGTCACTAACTATACACTGACGCTGATGGACGAAAGCGTGGGTAGCGAACAGGATTAGATACCCTGGTAGTCCACGCCGTAAACGATGGATACTAGCTGTTCGGTTTTCGGACTGAGCGGCCAAGCGAAAGTGATAAGTATCCCACCTGGGGAGTACGTTCGCAAGAATGAAACTCAAAGGAATTGACGGGGGCCCGCACAAGCGGTGGAGCATGTGGTTTAATTCGATGATACGCGAGGAACCTTACCAGGGCTTAAATGTAGATTGACAGGTTTAGAGATAGACTTTTCTTCGGACAATTTACAAGGTGCTGCATGGTTGTCGTCAGCTCGTGCCGTGAGGTGTCAGGTTAAGTCCTATAACGAGCGCAACCCCTGTCGTTAGTTGCCAGCATGTAATGATGGGGACTCTAACGAGACTGCCGGTGCAAACCGTGAGGAAGGTGGGGATGACGTCAAATCATCACGGCCCTTACGTCCTGGGCCACACACGTGCTACAATGGTCGGTACAGAGAGCAGCCACTTAGCGATAAGGAGCGAATCTATAAAACCGATCACAGTTCGGATCGGAGTCTGCAACTCGACTCCGTGAAGCTGGAATCGCTAGTAATCGGATATCAGCCATGATCCGGTGAATACGTTCCCGGGCCTTGTACACACCGCCCGTCAAGCCATGGAAGCCGGGAGTGCCTGAAGTCCGTCACCGTAAGGAGCGGCCTAGGGCAAGATCGGTAACTAGGGCTAAGTCGTAACAAGGTAGCCGTACCGGAAGGTGCGGCTGGAACACCTCCTTTCTAGAGAAAGACATCTCAATTAATAAAAACGAAAGAGTTCTAGTCCTTATATTTTTTTAGTTATGTAGTTTAAATTGCTGTCTTATAATTATGTTATTATAATATTGATTGGGTCGCAAGATTCGCAAAGTGAGAGTCTCATAGCTCAGCTGGTTAGAGCGCTACACTGATAATGTAGAGGTCGGCAGTTCGAGTCTGCCTGAGACTACTGCCTAGAGCAGATTTTTAGTTAAGGAATTGATTAAGAGTTTGGTTTAGAAAAACGTTCATTAAAATAAGGATGCTAATTAAATTAGTATCACTTGAAAGGAAATTTTAGAGGTTGAGTATAGCCGTTATAAGTACTGTTAACTAATAACTGTTAACTGATCACTAAAAGACGGGGGATTAGCTCAGCTGGCTAGAGCGCCTGCCTTGCACGCAGGAGGTCATCGGTTCGACTCCGATATTCTCCACCAGGCAATGCCTGAGGATATTTATATCTTCAAGTATTGAGGAGGATTCATTGATAATTTTGTTATCAGTGAAGACTCACCACAAGTTCATTGACATATTGGGACAAAGTGAATTACAATTATCTTCAGGGATATTGTAATCACAGTAAACACAAATTTAAAAATAGAGTAAAGTACGATAGAGGTACTGCTGTATTAATACGGTAGTAATTATATATAATAGAATAAAAAGGACTAGTGACAAGCTAGAAAAGGGCGTATGGGGGATGCCTAGGCTCTCAGAGGCGATGAAGGACGTGATAAGCTGCGAAAAGCTGCGGGGAGGTGCACACAACTTGTGATCCGCGGATATCCGAATGGGGCAACCTGTCTGGTTGAAGGCCAGTCGTGATCGTAAGATCAAGCAAACCCGGTGAACTGAAACATCTAAGTAGCCGGAGGAGGAGAAAACAAAAGTGATTCCGTTAGTAGTGGCGAGCGAACGCGGATTAGCCCAAACCAGTATTGTTTCGGCAATGCTGGGGTTGTAGGACCACGATATTTGATGCGCGATGAATTAGAACTATTTGGAAAGATAGGCCGAAGACGGTGATAGCCCGGTATAAGTAAAGGACGTTATTGATAGTGGTATCCTGAGTAGTGCGGGGCACGTGAAACCTTGTATGAATTTGCCGGGACCATCCGGTAAGGCTAAATACTCCTGAGAGACCGATAGTGAACCAGTACCGTGAGGGAAAGGTGAAAAGAACCGTGAATAACGGAGTGAAAAAGATCCTGAAACCATACGCTTACAAGCGGTCGGAGCCCTTTGGGGTGACGGCGTGCCTTTTGCATAATGAGCCTACGAGTTACTTTTACTAGCAAGGTTAAGATTTTAAGAATCGGAGCCGTAGCGAAAGCGAGTCTGAATAGGGCGCCATAGTTAGTAGTAGTAGACGCGAAACCGTGTGATCTACCCATGGGCAGGTTGAAGCTTTGTTAACCCAAAGTGGAGGACCGAACCCGTTGACGTTGAAAAGTCTTGGGATGACCTGTGGGTAGGGGTGAAAGGCCAATCAAACTCGGAAATAGCTCGTACTCCCCGAAATGCATTTAGGTGCAGCGTTGCAATAGTTTTATAGAGGTAGAGCTACTGATTGGATGCGGGGGCTTCACCGCCTACCAATTCCTGACAAACTCCGAATGCTATAAAATGTTTTGCAGCAGTGAGGGCATGGGTGCTAAGGTCCATGTCCGAGAGGGAAAGAACCCGGACCATCAGCTAAGGTCCCCAAGTGTATACTAAGTTGATATAACGCGGTGGAATTGCATTGACAGCCAGGATGTTGGCTTGGAAGCAGCCATTCATTTAAAGAGTGCGTAACAGCTCACTGGTCGAGCGATTCCGCATGGATAATAATCGGGCATAAGTATACCACCGAAGCTATGGCTTCTGTACTCGGTACAGAGGGGTAGGGGAGCATTCTATGTGTGTTGAAGGTGATCTGTAAGGGTTGCTGGAACGCATAGAAACGAAAATGTAGGCATAAGTAACGATAATGCGGGCGAGAAACCCGCACGCCGAAAGACCAAGGTTTCCCCAGCTATGCTAATCAGCTGGGGGTCAGTCGGGACCTAACGCGAACCCGAAAGGGGTAGTGGATGGACAAGCAGTTAATATTCTGCTACCTGCTCACGTTAAAAGTGACGGGGATGTGGTGTTGGTGCGCGCTGACGGAATAGCGCGTTGAAGGGAGTGGTAACACCCCGATAGTACGATGAGGCTTCGGCCAAGTTGATAATCCAGCGTAACATCCTCCGAGAAAAACAAGTGAAGCAGCCCGTACCGTAAACCGACACAGGTGGTTGGGATGAGTATTCTAAGGCGCTCGAGAGATTCATGGCTAAGGAACTAGGCAAAATAGACCCGTAACTTCGGGAGAAGGGTCGCCCTCCTTTTAGGAGGGCCGCAGTGAAGAGGTCCAGGCGACTGTTTATCAAAAACACAGGGCTCTGCAAAATCGAAAGATGAAGTATAGGGCCTGACACCTGCCCGGTGCTGGAAGGTTAAGAGGAGATGTTAGTTTCGGCGAAGCATTGAATTGAAGCCCCAGTAAACGGCGGCCGTAACTATAACGGTCCTAAGGTAGCGAAATTCCTTGTCGGGTAAGTTCCGACCTGCACGAATGGTGCAACGATCTGGACACTGTCTCGGCCATGAGCTCGGTGAAATTGTAGTATCGGTGAAGATGCCGGTTACCCGCAGTGGGACGAAAAGACCCCGTGCACCTTTACTATAGCTTCGTATTGGTTCTGGGTAAGTAATGTGTAGGATAGCTGGGAGACTTTGAAGCGGCGTCGCCAGGCGTTGTGGAGTCATTGTTGAAATACCAGCCTTTGCTTATCTAGGGCCTAACCCTAACACTAGGGAACAGTGCGTGGTGGGTAGTTTGACTGGGGTGGTCGCCTCCAAAAGAGTAACGGAGGCTTCTAAAGGTACCCTCAGTACGGTTGGTAATCGTACGTAGAGTGCAATGGCACAAGGGTGCTTGACTGAGAGGCATACAGGCCGAACAGGTTGGAAACAAGAGCATAGTGATCCGGTGGTTCCGCATGGAAGGGCCATCGCTCAAAGGATAAAAGGTACGCCGGGGATAACAGGCTGATCTCCCCCAAGAGCTCATATCGACGGGGGGGTTTGGCACCTCGATGTCGGCTCGTCACATCCTGGGGCTGGAGAAGGTCCCAAGGGTTGGGCTGTTCGCCCATTAAAGTGGCACGCGAGCTGGGTTCAGAACGTCGTGAGACAGTTCGGTCTCTATCTACTGCGGGCGTTAGAAATTTGCGTGGATCTGACTCTAGTACGAGAGGACCGAGTTGGACTGACCTCTGGTGCACCAGTTGTTCCGCCAGGAGCATTGCTGGGTAGCTATGTCGGGATTGGATAAGCGCTGAAAGCATATAAGCGCGAAACCAGCCACAAGATGAGATTTCTTTAAAGGGCCGTAGGAGATGACTACGTTGATAGGTCATAGGTAGAAGGGCAGTAATGTCTGTAGCCAAGTGATACTAATAGCCCATAGGCTTGCACAACTTGCCCCCTTTAATTAGGGGGCGGACTTCCTTTTTTTAAAGATATAATTACCAAAAATCGTAGCTTACTTTAGATTTAATCTAAAACTGTGTTTATAGTGTGTGTTTTATACACCATTTTGTCCCTTTAATATGTTAACAATATTAGTTACTATACATTGGTGTAGTACAACGATTTAAGGTGACCATGGCGATAGGGTCCACCCCTTACCATTCCGAACAGGGAAGTTAAGCCTATCAGCGCCGATGGTACTGCTATACCAAGTGGGAGAGTAGGTCGTCGCCTTTTTTTAATCAAGTCCTCAATAGAAATATTGAGGACTTTTTTTTGTTTATATAGGGTTCATATTACGCATAAGACTTACTTTTTTTTATAGGCTATTAGTAGGCAGTGGTAGTATTCAACAGACATTCGTCTATCTACATTCTACACAGTTTGCGTGCAATAAAGTCTGAGTATTTCTTAGAGCTGCATGCGCACCACCACCCATTTTTGCCCGTTAGCAGTATATCTAGCCATTTCTTCAAAGCCAACCGCCTTATGCGCTTGCATAGATCTGTTATTTATGGCTGGCTTTATTGTTTTCCCATGTTCAGTGTATAAGGGAGCGAGATAAATTCATTTTCGGAATAGCATGTACTCAGTCGGATTATTTTATTTAATACTTAGCTAAGACTAAATCAAGAAAGAAAGTGCGTCGGTGGGAATTTTAACTTGGAGGGCGGAGTAGCTTTTTAAATTTGCTCTTTAATTTTTCTCAGCGCCAAAGACATATGGGCCTCAACAGTCTTAATAGATATTTTTAAATTATCGGCTACTTCTTTGTACTTCAGGCCTTCGATTTTTATCATTATAAAAACCTCCTTGCATTTATTAGGTAATTTTTCAATAGCTTTTTTAATGAGTGTTACTTTGTGTTCATTTGTAATCTCAATACTGTCATCAATGAAAAAGTCCATGGCAGAAATCCGTATCTCTGTTAGGTAGTCAATATTTTTTTGTTGTTTCTTGTAGTTATCAATAAACTCATTATAGCACGCTTTAAATAAGTAGGAACTTAAGGAACTACTGATTTCTATTTTCTTTCTATTCTTCCATAAATTAAAAAATACATTTTGTACGATATCTTCAGACAATACTTTGTCTCTCGATAGTCCAAAAGTATAAATACATAGTTTCTTGTAATGTTGTTTATACAATACTTTAAATAGATCGTCATCACCTTTTCTTAGGCTTCGAATGTCTAATGTATTTTCTTTTTTTTCCAGTTGATTTTCTTTAATAATGTATCCTATTTTTAAATTTAATACTTTTTTTAAAATTTCTTAACATAAAACTAAGGGTATTCTATTTTTTTTAAGTCTTACTATAAAGAATCAACTACTAAATGAAGAATAGTCAGTTAAACAACGTTGAAATTTCTAATTTTCTAAACAATGCTTTGTTGCCTAAGGAACTTAGCTCGTTTAAACAAAAATTAGAGTTGCCAGATAATGTAGCGCTACTAAAAAAGTATATTATCGTCAATCATTTATTCGAGGTTGAAAATGTACACTTTGATTCTGATGCTGCTTTTGAGAAATTTTTGGCTAAGAAAATTGCTTATAACTCTAATGTTGAAAATCCATTTTTCAAAACAAATAAGTCTTATTTATATGCTGCTGCTATCGCTTTGTTTGTTATAGGGCTAACAATCTTAATCTATACTAATAATAGTATTCAGGCTACAGAAGCTTCTGATCACGTGGTTTTAAAGCTTGGTTCTGGTGAAATTAAGGACATAGATGAAACTGAATCTAATAAAATACTGAATAAAAAAGGTGAGGTTGTTGCGGTACAAAAGGGAAATAGTATTCTGTACAATTATTCTGATAATAGAGAACTCGTAACAGTTGAGTATAACGAAATATATGTGCCTTACGGGAAGAGAATGGAGATTGTATTGTCTGATGGTACTAGAGTCTATTTAAATTCTGGTTCTAAGTTAACATATCCAACTTTTTTTAATAAAGACAAAAAGCGAATTGTTGAATTGGAAGGTGAGGGCTATTTCAATGTAGCTAAAAAAGACACTAGTAATAGATTTGTGGTGAGTACAAAGAATTTTAAAACTACCGTTTTGGGTACTGAATTTAATGTATCCTCTTATGATAGTGATGCTACTAATGACGTTGTTCTAGTAGAAGGGGCGGTTAGTGTAAGCTCTAGTGCTGATTCCGATGACGAGTTTTTCTTGGAACCCGGTGAACAATTTAAATATACAACTAATGTACCCAGCAGTGTCGTAACTGTAGATGTTCAAAGTCACATAGCGTGGTTAGATGGGGTTTTGGTTTTTGAAAATGAATCTTTTGATGTTATCGTTAAGAAATTAGAACGATTTTATAATGTTTCTATAGAAAACAACTGTACTACTCTTTTGAATGAGAAGTTTACGGGTCAGTTTGATCTAGAGTCTATCGAAGACGTATTAACGACTTTTAAAAATACAATGCCTTTTAAGTTCGAAATAAATAACCAGAAAGTGGTCATTAACCCTTTAAATTCCTAGTATACTGTATGACATAAAATAACTAAAACCAAAAAAAATCGAGAGATGTTCCAGCATCCCTCGATTCACAAAAAAAATTTTAAAAACGCGAAATCTCTAAAATCATATTAAAAGTATGAAAAAACAATATAATAATTGCCATTGTCTAGGCAATCTATTAAAATTCGATTTGAAAATGAAACTTACTGCGATCATGCTTATTCTATCTTTATGTAGAATAAGTGCTAGTATTTATTCTCAGAATACAAAAATCACTTTAAATCTTAACGAAGTAACGTACCAAGAATTGTTTAAAGAGATAAAAAAGAAGACAGAATTTAAATTCTTTTTTAAAAACTCTGAAATAAATTCAAAGGATATAGTTTCTATTGATGTTAATGACAAGTATGTGGAAGATATACTAGACATTATATTTAAAGGAAAAGATATCTCTTATCAAATTCTAGGGAAACAAATTATTTTAAAGCGAGAAAAGCCTAAAATAGCAAGGACTATTCCTTTACAAGAAGAGTTTAATCTTGAGGGCAATGTATTGGATGAAGACGGAATTCCCCTTTTAGGAATATCAGTCTTAATTAAAAATACAACTAAGGGAACGATAACAGATTTTGACGGGAATTTTACGATTGAGGCTGCTATAGGTGATGTTCTATTATTTAAAGGTTTGGGCTTTAAAAGTATAGAAGTAGTTGTTAAAGATAAAAATGCAATAGCGGTACAGTTGCTGGAAGATGTAGCTGCCTTACAGGAAGTAGTGGTGTCAGGTTATGATAAAACGTCTAAAAGAATCTTTACGGGTGCCTCTAGTTCTATTATTGCTCAAGATTTAAAGATTGATGGTTTGGTCGATGTCAGTCAGATGTTGGAGGGTAGAGCAGCAGGTGTAAACATCCAGAACGTTACTGGGACCTTTGGTTCTGGGCCTAAAGTCACAATTCGTGGTGCTTCCTCTGTTTTTGGTGATACAAGACCGTTATGGGTTATTGATGGAGTTATTCAGGAAGATATTGTCAACACAGATTTTGATGCTTTAATTTCAGGGGATGCTTCTACATTAATAAGCTCTTCTATCTCTGGTCTTAATGCAAATGATATTGAAAAAATAGATATTCTTAAAGACGCTTCTGCAACGTCATTATATGGTGCTCGTGCATTAAATGGAGTTATCGTAATTACAACTAAAGGGGGTAAAAGAAAATCTAAACTAAAAGTAAATTACTCCTTAGAGCAAACGGTTAGAGACATTCCAAGGTATGGGAATTACGATATTCTGAATTCAAAAGAAACGGTGAGTATTTTTAATGAGCTTGAAGCGAAAGGTTTTTTAGATTTCCCTAGTGTAGCGCAAAATAGAAATGGTGGTATTTATACAATCCTTGCGCAGCAAATTAATGCATATGATTCAAGTAGTGGGCAATTTGGAGTTCAAAATAACGTAGAATCTAGAAATCAATTTTTGCAGCAATATGAACAAGCTAATACAGATTGGTTTAAACAATTGTTTAGATCTTCTTTGACACAAAATCATACCTTGAGTTTTTCTGGGGGTGGTGAGAATAATAGTTTCTATACTTCCTTAAGTTTTTTTAACGATCCAGGGTGGACAATTGCAGATAAGGTGAGTAGGCTTACGTATAAAGTTAAGAATACCTACTATTTATCAGATAAATTTAAATTAACGCTAGGGTCTAATGGAGCCATTAGAGATCAAGATGCTCCTGGAACGTTTAATAGAGAAGAAGATAGTTTTAGAGGTAGTGTTTCTAGGGTTTTTGATATAAACCCATTCAACTATGCATTATCAACAAATAGAACAATAAGACCAAGAGATGCTGATGGAAATTTAGAATATTATAGAGCTAACTGGGCTCCTTTTAATATTTTTAATGAATTGGATAACAATACTATTGAATTAAAAGTAAAAGACATCAGCTTTCAATTAGAGGGTAATTATAAAATAACCAAAAATTTGAATTATGATTTCTTAGGTTCTGTGAGGTATGTTGTTTCCGATAGAGATCATAATATAACAGAGAATTCTAATGTAGCAGCAGCTTATAGATCTCAAGAGACTACAATTGTTCGTAATTCAAATGTTTTCTTATATAGAGACCCTAATAATCCTACGGCTCCTCCTATTTCAGTTTTACCACAAGGCGGAATTTATAGAAATACGAGTAACGAATTGACGAATTTTTATGTCAGAAATAGTATAAATTATGCCAACACCTTTAATCAAAAACATGAGCTTAGTGGTTTGCTTGGTCAGGAAATGCGGTATATAGATAGAGAGGAAGATTTCTTTATTGGTTACGGGTTGCAATATGATCGAGGGTTAACGCCTTTTACTATTCCTGAGGTATTTGCAAAAACGCTTGGAGAAAAGAACGATTATTTTGGATTAGAGAGTGAAAAAGAGCGCACGCTTGGTGTATTTTCAAAGCTTACCTACGCCTATGATAGTAAATATGTATTGTCTGTAACAGGCCGTTATGATGGGTCTAATAGACAAGGAAGAAGTAAATCTTCTCGTTGGTTACCAACAGGGACTGTGAGTGGTAAATGGAATATGAAGCGAGAGCGCTTTTTGGAGAACGTAGATTTTGTGAATTCTTTAGGTCTTAGAGCTTCATATGGTCTTACAGCAACTGCTGGTCCTGCAACAAACTCACTGGCCATCTTTAGAAATGATATCACTAATAGATTGGATATTAATTCTCGGGAACGTTTTTTGAATATTGATGAATTACAGAATTCAGAATTAACTTGGGAAAAGCAATATGAAACCAATATAGGACTAGACTTTGGAATGTATGAAAATAAGGTTCTTTTTTCTGCGGATGTATATCAACGTAAAGGGTTTGATCTTATAGATTTTGTACGCTCTTCTGGAGTTGGGGGAGAGTTTATAAAACAAGGTAATAATTCCGATATGGAAACTAAAGGGATAGAACTTTCGATTACAGTTAAACCTATCAATACACCTAATTTTAGCTGGTCTTCTACTTTAAATTTGTCCGCTTTAGATCAAAAAATTACGGCCTTAGAGAATAAGCCTAACGTTTTAGACTTAGTAGATCAAACTGGAGGTAATGTTGTAGGCTTTCCTAGACAATCTTTATTTTCCTTTCAATTTACAGGTTTAGATGATAGAGGTTTGCCTAACTATATTTTACCAGAAGATCTAGGAAATGAAGAGAATAGTGTTACGGGTGCAAATTTTCAAGATGTAGATGATATTACTTCGTATTTAAAATATGAAGGAAGTATTGAGCCTACAAAAACAGCAGGTTTTTCAAATACATTTAGGTATAAAAGTTTTTCGCTTAGTTTCTTAGTATCTGCTTCAGGTGGAAACAAAATTAGGCTAGACCCTAAATTTGCACAATCTTATTCAGATTTGAATGTATTTACTTCGGAGTTTAAGAACAGATGGATTTCTCCAGGAGATGAGGCGCTTACAAATGTACCTGTGATTGCAAGTGGTAGGTTAATTAATGAAATTCCTAATTTATTTAGAGCCTATAATGCGTATAATTTTTCGGATGTTAGAGTAGTCGATGGGGATTTTATTAGAATGAAAAACATTAGTCTTTCGTATAATTTTCCAAAGCTATTGATAGAGGATCTCGGCTTGAATACGTTTAACCTAAAATTGTCTACTACAAATCCGTTTATGATTTATTCAGATTCTCGATTAAATGGTCAGGATCCAGAGTTTTTTAGATCTGGTGGAGTCTCACAGCCTATAACAAGACAATTTACATTATCACTTAATCTAGGTTTTTAATATTAAAAAGATGAACAAATTATATACAATAAAAATTGGGATATTGATCTTCTTAGCATTTTTAGCTGCTTCTTGTGAAGATTATTTATCAGAAATTCCAGATAACAGGACAGAAATTGATAGTCCAGAAAAAATTTCAGAATTGCTAGTTATCGCATACCCGGAGGCAAATTACATGGATTTTGCAGAGACGATGTCTGATAATGTTTCTGATAAAGGGAACACATTGCCAACCGAATTAAATTTAGCGAATTACAGGTGGGAAGATATAGATATTGATGATTTAGATTATAGGGTAGGCTATTGGAATGCTTGTTATAAAGCGATAGCGCAAGCCAACCAAGCTTTGGCATCTATAGAAGAATTAGGAGATTTAGAAAGTTTAGCACCTCAAAAGGGAGAGGCTTTATTGGCTAGAGCTTATAGTCATTTTATGTTAGTTAATTTTTGGGCTAAACATTATGACCCTGCGACGGCAGCAACAGATAAGGGTATTCCTTATGTATTACAACCAGAGGAAGTATTTATAGAAACGTACACACGTAATACGGTTCAGGAAGTGTATGATTTTATTGAGGCAGATTTAGTGGCTGGTTTAAAATTAGTCTCCAATAATTATCAAGAGCCAAAATTTCATTTTACTCCTGAAGCAGGAAATGCCTTTGCTTCTAGATTTTATCTGTTTAAAGGGGATTGGGAGAATGTAATTAAGCACAGTTCTAATGTGATAACCAACCCTCAGTTGCAATTGCGGGATTATTTGGGGACGTATGCGGAATTAGAATATTCTCAAAGAACAGCATTGTATGCCAGTGATTCAGATAATGCGAATCTCTTAGTGGTATCGGCAAATTCGCTGTATTCTAGAATATTTGCAAGTAATAATTTTGGACTTAGTAGTGAGAAGGCAAATGAATTATTTTTTACTGGAAATATATTAGGAAAAGCATGGGCTTATGATGTATTTGGAGGAGAGGGTTTTAACAATCTACCGAAATTTGCAGAATTCTTTAGGGTTACCAATGTAAGTGCGGGTATAGGGAATCCTTATGTAGGTCTTGTATTGTTTTCTACGGATGAAGTTTTGTTAAATAGGGCAGAGGCTTACGTGATGCAAAATAATTATGAAGCTGCATTAGAGGATATCAATGCGTTCTTCTCTGTGAGAACCGAAGCTTATGATTCAAGTACCGATGTTTTGGTAAAACAAGACCTTTTAGATAGTTACCCGGTAGTAGTAAATGAATATACTCCCTTTTACAGCTTAGATAATGATCAGACTTCTTTTGTGAAAGCAATTGCAGAACTAAAAAGGAGAGAGTTTTACCACGAAGGTTTGCGTTGGTTTGATGTAAGAAGGTTTGATTTAGCAATAGCTCATAACCTTATTGGAGGAACTGACTTGTTATTGGAAAAAGGAGACAATAGACGTCAATTGCAGATTCCAAATTTTGCTATAGAAAGAGGCTTAGAAAAGAACCCTCGCTAACGATCTAAAAAATAAGAAAATGAATAATATCAATAATAAATATAGAAGATTAGGCAGTGCGTGTGTTTATATAGTAGCCGTGATTGCTATTGTGATTTTAGCTTCTTGTAAACAAGAAGATTCTTTTGAAGGTAGTGATTTGGATACGAGTACGCCAAAGTTAACGGCTTTGGATAGTTATATAAGAACCAACTATGTTTCTAAATATAATATAGACGTATTGTATAGGTGGAATGAGAATGTGGTAGATAATAACCGATTTTTATTTCCGCCAATAGAAGAAAATGTACAGCCGGTTTTAGAAGTTGTAGAAAAAATTTGGTTAGACTCGTATTCGGAAGTTGGTGGTGCTGATTTTGTTAAACTAGTAGCACCAAGACAATTGCTATTGGTTGGAGGTAGAAACTTTAATAGATCCGGAACTATTTTATTAGGTCTGGCAGAAGGCGGGAAACGAATAACCTTATTCGAAACAGATCTAGTTGATGTTTCCGATAGAGCGAATATCACACGTTTTTTATCTACAATTCAGCATGAATATTGTCATATTTTGAATCAGACAATTCCTTTTGATGAAGAAGGATATGGAAGAATAACACCCTCTGAATATACTGCTCAGTGGTTTAATACTAGCATAGCAGAGGCTAGAGAGTTAGGGTTTATTTCTGATTATTCAAGGAGTAGTGTTGTAGAAGATTTTGCTGAAATGGTAAATTTTATGTTGATTAATTCTAATGAAGAGTTCAATACAATCATTGATGGAATTTCTAATATAGAAGCGCGTGAAAGTATTAGAAGTAAAGAAGCAATTGTAGCCGATTATTTTGATAAACAATGGGATATAGATATCTATGAATTGCAGGAAGTAACTGCTAGGAATACGCAAGAAGTAATAAATAATTAGAGAGCGACATGAAAAATAATAAATATATAATTAATACTATTATAGTAGTACTATTAAGTATGTTCTTGGTTAATTGTGCAGATGATGACAATGCAGAGGTGTTTGATGAAAGTCCGGCGGAAAGAACAAATGCGCAAAAGCAAGAATTAAGAACGGCATTGCAATCCTCAGATACAGGATGGAAGGCTGTTTATTTTACAAGTCCGGGAGAATTAGGGGGTTTTACCTTCTTTTTTAATTTTTTAGATGATGAAACGGTAGAAATGACCTCAGATTTTGATGATGATTTTACAGTAACTAAAAGTAAGTATGATGTTGTTTTAGGAAGTACTATTAAGCTATCGTTTACCACTAAGAATGATATTCATAAATTATCAGACTCCGCAAATCCTCCAGATTCTGGCTTAATTGGGCGAGGATATTTAGGTGATTTTGAGTTTTTATATTACGGTATAGATGAGGCTACAGGCGATTTAATTTTTAGAACCAATAGAACTCAAGAAGAAGTTAGATTTACAAAAGCTACCACTAATGAAGTGCAGAATATTATTGATAGTAAGGCTATAGCTTTAGAATTAACGGACTCAGAAAAATCAGTGTATCAAAATGTTATTGTTACTATTGATGGAACTACAGAGGTTTTTGATTTTTCATTGAATGTAAATAGAAGATTCATTGATATTTCAAATGATTCTGATTCCTATTCTTTTGGCATCGCTTATAATGAATTAGGGTTTACAGTGAGCCCAGCACTTGAAATCAAAGGCCAAGAAATTTCTGAGTTTACATACAACGTAGAGGCTGATAAGTTTATAGCAGACCTAGGCTCTGGAAATATGGCAGAGATCGCATTCTTGGATGCGCCTTCTAATCCTACTGATGATAATTTAGTGGTGGTGCAGCCGGATAATGCTTATGGATATATAGATGATTTCTTATTTGATGCAACGTCTAGCTCATCTAATTTTAGAGCATTAAGAAATTCGGTTAATGAAGGACTTAGTCCGTTTGATTTTAGCCTTTCTAGAGTTCAATTCTTTTTTACAATTGAAGGGGATGAAACTTTTAATTATATTGAATATCGATTATTAAGTGCTGTAGACGGTTCTATAATACAGTTGTATCACTTTTTAACTTTTGAGAATGTTGACGGAAAATTAATACTTACAGATGATGGTTGGAGTGATCCTAGTTTAGCGCCTTTTGTTGAAGCAATTGATAGCGTTTTAACAAATTCAGAAGGTTTGTATATAAAACAAGAAAATTTTACAGTAAGATTTCCGAATACAGTATTCACATTTACCAGTGCAGCAGATCCTAGTTTTAGAATGACAACTTACGCCTTTCAATAGGAGATAAGAGTTTATTATTTATTTTGTTAGTTATGTTTGAACTCCAAAAGCTGTAAAGCTTTTGGAGTTTTGTTGTATTAAAACACCCTTTAAGAACTGAATCTTAAAGGGTGTTTATATGGTTTGCTATGTATCTAATTAAATTCTCGGTAAATCTCCTTCACCTTTTAGAGGTAAGGCAGATGCAGTTCCCATTAAATACGTATCTATATGATACGCAGCTTGTCTTCCTTCAGAGATAGCCCAAACAATTAACGACTGTCCTCTTCGCTGATCTCCAGCAACAAATACTCCAGGAACATTTGTCATATAATCTTTGGCAGTTGCCTTTATATTGGTTCTTGGATCTGCTTTTAATCCTAATTGATCTGCAATAGTCATTTCTGAACCAGTAAACCCTAAGGCTAATAGAACTAAATCACATTTCCACTCTTTTTCTGTACCTTCTACTTCTTTTAAAAGTGGTCTTTGACCAGGTTGTTTGATCCATTCTACTTCAGAAGTGATCAAACCTTTAAGGTTACCGTCTTTATCTCCCACAAATTTCTTCGTAGAAATGCTAAAGAATCGTTCTGCACCTTCTTTATGAGAAGAACTGGTACGTAAACGCATCGGCCAAAATGGCCAAGGTTGGTCCTCTGGTCTTTCTGGAGTTCCTTTAGACATTATTTCAAAGTTAGAGACAGAATTAGCACCATGTCTAATAGAAGTTCCTATGCAATCAGAACCCGTATCTCCTCCTCCAATAACCACAACATCTTTACCTGTAGCCTTTATCTCTTCTCCTAAGTCCGTTATACCATCCACACGTCTATTGTTCTGTGCTAAGAAATCCATTGCTTGTACTACTCCTTTTAAATCAGAGCCTTCAATAGGAAGGTTTCTTCTAACAGTAGCACCACCACATAAGACTAATGCATCAAAATCTTTTTTAAGATCGTCTGCTTTAATATCTACCCCTATATGAACTCCTGTTTTGAAAATAATACCTTCTTCTTCAAGAACTTTAAGTCTACGGTCTATAATATGCTTTTCCATTTTGAAATCTGGAATGCCATAACGCAATAATCCACCAACCTTTTGATCTCTTTCAAAAACGGTAACTAAGTGTCCTGCTCGGTTTAATTGTTGTGCAGCAGCTAGTCCAGAAGGGCCAGAGCCAATGATAGCAACAGTTTTTCCAGTTCTTGTTTCTGGAGGATTAGCGATAATCCAACCCTTCTCAAAAGCAGTCTCAACAATGTTTTTTTCGATATTTTCTATCGTTACAGGATCTTCATTTATTCCTAAAACACATGCTTCTTCGCATGGTGCAGGGCATAAACGACCTGTAAATTCTGGAAAATTATTTGTAGAATGTAAGATGGTTGCTGCTTTTTCCCATTTCCCACGATACACGGCGTCATTAAAATCAGGGATTAAATTTCCTAAAGGACAGCCGCTATGGCAAAAAGGAATACCACAATCCATACATCTCGCACCCTGATCCTTCATTTCTTTAGAATCAAGGGGAATTGTAAATTCTTTATAATTTTTAATACGATCCTCAACTGGAGCATATTCTTCAACTTTTCTATCGAATTCTAAAAATCCTGTAATCTTACCCATAGTTTCGATTTATATAGTTTCTAATTTTTCGTTCTCTAAACGAATTAATGCTTGTTTGTATTCTTCAGGTAATATTTTAGTGAATAGCGGAAGTGTTTCTTCCCATTTCTCTAATATACGCTGTGCAAGTGGACTAAAAGTTGCGTTGTAGTGATTTTCAATCAATGCTCTTAATTCAGCAATGTCTTTATCCTCATCAACCGGTAGTAAGTTTAGTGCCTCTTTATTGCAATTTTTCTCAAAAGTTTTGTTCTTATCATAGATATAAGCAACACCGCCGCTCATACCTGCGCCGAAATTACGGCCAACTTCTCCTAAAATGACAGCAATACCGCCTGTCATGTATTCACAGCCGTGATCTCCAATACCTTCTACAACGGCTTTTGCGCCAGAGTTACGAACACAAAAACGTTCTCCTGCTTTACCATTTATATAGGCCTCTCCAGATGTAGCACCGTAAAGAGTTACATTTCCGGTGATAACATTCTCTTCTGGTTTAAATGTTGCTTTTCCTGGAACCTTAATAATTAATTTAGCCCCAGATAAACCTTTTCCAAGGTAATCGTTGGTGTTACCGTTAACTACCATTGTTATTCCTTTGGTACTAAATGCGCCAAAACTTTGACCGGCCGAACCTGTGAAATTTAGTTTTAAGGTGTTTTCAGGTAAACCTTCAGCACCGTAAATTTTTGAAATTTCATTACTAATAATAGCTCCAACTGCTCTATCTGTATTCTTGATAGGGTAATCAATGCTCATCTTTTCTTTTCTAAAGAGGGCAGGGTGAGCCTTCGCTATAATATCAAACTCAATAGATTCTTCTATATGATGTTGTTGTTTTTGCGTATTGTAGAATTTCGTTCCAGCAGGCACATCCACCTTATATAAAATAGGAGTTAAATCTATTCCTGCAGCTTTATAATGATCAATAGCTTTATTTCTATCCAGTTTCTGTACTTGACCAACCATTTCATTAATGGTTCTAAAACCTAACTGAGCCATAATCTCCCTCAGCTCTTGCGCTACAAAATACATGTAGTTCACTACATGCTCTGGTTTTCCTTTGAATTTTTTTCTTAAATCTGGGTTCTGCGTTGCAATCCCTACAGGACATGTATTTAAATGACATACTCGCATCATAATACATCCTGAAGCTACTAATGGAGCCGTTGCAAATCCGAATTCTTCGGCGCCTAATAGGCAAGCTACAGCAACATCACGACCTGTTTTTAATTGACCGTCGCATTCAAGAACAATTCTATTTCTAAGATCATTCATGACTAAAGTCTGCTGTGCTTCAGCGACACCAAGCTCCCATGGTAAGCCACAGTGCTTTAAGGATGTTAAAGGAGATGCTCCTGTACCACCATCAAAACCAGAAATTAGAACTACATCTGCTTTTGCTTTAGATACTCCCGCAGCAACCGTTCCGACACCAACTTCAGAAACAAGTTTAACGTTAATTCGTGCTTCTCTATTGGCAGACTTTAAATCAAATATTAATTGTGATAAATCTTCAATAGAATAAATATCATGGTGTGGTGGTGGTGATATGAGTCCTACATAAGGTGTGGAGTTTCTAGTCTTCGCGATGGAAGGGTTAACCTTAGCGCCCGGTAATTGGCCACCTTCACCCGGTTTGGCACCTTGTGCCATTTTTATTTGTATTTCTTGAGCATTGGTCAAATAGTTAGAGGTAACTCCAAACCTACCTGATGCCACTTGTTTTATAGCACTGTTTCTCCAATCTCCTGTTGCATTTTTGTAAAAACGATCAGGATCTTCTCCGCCTTCTCCAGAATTACTTTTACCACCAATTCTGTTCATGGCAATTGCTAAATTCTCGTGGGCTTCTTTGCTAATAGAACCATAAGACATGGCACCTGTTTTGAAACGTTTTACAATTTCTGTCCAAGGTTCAACTTCCTCTAAAGGAATAGGATCATAATTAGAAAATTCAAATAAACCTCTAATAGTCATTAAACTTTTAGACTGTTCATTCACCATTTTAGCAAATTCTTTGTAGGACTCTGGTTCGTTATTGCGAACAGACTGCTGTAATTTGGCAATAGATAGCGGATTGAACATATGTTTTTCTCCGTCTCTTCTCCAACGATATTCACCACCCATTTCTAGGTCTAAATTTGCGGCAACATGTTTATTCGCAAATGCCTTTTGATGACGTTTAGCAATCTCTTTTTCAATTTCATAAAGCCCGATACCTTGAATTCTTGTGGCGGTATTAGGAAAATATTTCTCTACAACTTTAGTATTGATACCAATACATTCAAATAATTGAGAGCCTCTGTAAGAGTTTAAGGTAGAGATACCTATTTTGTTCATTACTTTCAAGATGCCTTTACCGACTGCTTTATTGTAATTTTTAATGGCTTCTTCTTTAGTGAACTCAGTAATATCATGCTCCTCAATTTGCTCAGCAATAATTTCATTTACTAAATAAGGGTTAATAGCACTAGCTCCAAAACCAAATAATAAGGCGAAATGATGCACTTCTCTTGGTTCTGCAGATTCTATAATGACGCTTAGTTTAGAGCGTTTTTTAAGTTTTTGTAATCCACTATTTACAAAAGAACATGCTAATAGTGCTGGAATAGGCGCTAATTCTTCGCTAACGTTTCTATCGGATAAAATAATAATGTTCGTGCCTTCGTCAATAGCTTTACTAGCTTGGTTCAGCATATCTTGTAGTGCATCTTCAAGGCCGTTATTTCCTTTAGTTACTTCGTAAAGAATAGGAATAGAAGTAACCTTATAATCAGGACTCGCATCGTAATTTTTAATCTTATCTAAATCTTCTTTGGAAATTACAGGATTCTGAATTTTTAACTTACGACAATGAAGTTCTGTAAAATCAAAAATATTGTGATCACTACCTAGTGTTAAACTTATGTCTGTAATTAGTTCTTCACGAATACCATCCAAAGGAGGGTTGGTAACTTGTGCAAACAACTGTTTGAAGTAGTTGTATATTAATTGTGGACGTTCAGATAATATGGCAATAGGAGTATCGCTACCCATAGAACCTAATGGTTCTTTTGCCGTTTTTCCCATTGGAAGTATAATGGTATTTATATCTTCTAAGGTGTATCCAAAAGTTGCTTTTCTTTTTTCTAAAGATGCCTCGTTTAAAAATAAAGGACAATCATTGTAAGGTATATCTTTAAGGTGAACAAGATTTTTGTCCAACCATTTTTTATAAGGATGTCTGCTTGCAATCTCTTCTTTTATTTCTTCGTCGTTTACAATACGACCTTCTTCCATGTTTACAAGAAACATTTTACCTGGTTCTAAACGACCATGTAATTCAATGTTTTCTGGAGCTATATCAACTACCCCAGTTTCAGAAGACATAATAACGTTACCATCTTTAGTAACGGTATACCTAGAAGGTCTTAGTCCGTTTCTATCTAATACAGCGCCAATATAGTTTCCATCGGTAAATGGGATTGATGCAGGGCCATCCCACGGTTCTGATAAACAAGAGTTGTACTCATAGAATGATCTTTTAGCTTCAGACATATCAGGATTCTTCTCCCATGCTTCTGGAACTAAGATCATCATTACTTCTGGTAAGGAACGTCCAGTCATCAATAACAACTCAACCACCATATCCATAGTGGCGGAATCTGATTTTCCAGGAAGAATTATTGGAATGATACTTTTTATTTCATCCCCAAAAAAATCACTTTTAAGTAATTCTTCACGAGAACGCATGCGTGTAACATTACCTCTCAAAGTGTTTATTTCCCCATTATGGCACATGTATCTAAACGGCTGTGCTAAATCCCAAGTTGGGAATGTATTGGTAGAGAAACGTTGGTGTACCAATGCTAGTCTAGTAACTACTCTAGGGTCCATTAAATCTTTATAGTAAAGACTAATGTCTTCTGGCATTAATAATCCTTTGAAAATGATGATTTTTGTTGATAAGCTAGGTACATAGAAAAATTTACTTTCTGATAACTTAGAATCAATTATAGTGTGCTCTGTAGTTTTTCTGGCGATGTACAGTTTTAAATTAAAATCAAAGAAAGTTTGCTCCGGATTCTCTTTGGCAACAAATATTTGTCTAACAAAAGGTTCAGTCTCCATAGCAATTCTTCCTGGAACAGATTTGTTCACAGGAACATCTCTCCAGCCTAAAAGTTGTAAGCCTTGTTTTTTAATATTCTTTTCAAAAACTGAAATACAAAATTCTCTTTGGTTGTCCTTTTGAGGTAGAAAAATATTTCCGGTTGCATATTCTCCAGCTTCAGGTAGTTCAAAATCACAAACTTCTTGAAAAAATGCATGAGGAATATCAATTAAAATACCTGCACCATCACCTGTCTTTCCGTCAGAACTTACTGCACCACGGTGCTCAAGTTTTTCTAAAATTTCAAGTGCTTTATGGATGATATCATTAGATTTCTTTCCTTTAAGACTGCATATAAATCCTGCACCACAGTTATCATGCTCAAATTCCGGTAGGTATAACCCTTGTTTCTTCAACGCCATAAATTATTGTATTTCCTCAAAAATATCAATTTTGTTGAATTATTCATACCTCTTATGTTGTTATGTAACAAAAAAAACATCGTTTGGAATAAATCATTAAAATATAGTCATAATCGACTTTAAGATTATGTTAATTTAAGATTATGATAATTTGGAACGATGCGGAGTACCTACCCCTAGAATATGGCAGGGTGCTGTGTGTTTTAGTTTATTTTAAGAGCATCAAATATGTTTTAGTTGGGGGTTGTTCTAAAAATAACTCTATTTAAAACAAAAGCACCCCTATAAATATAGGGGTGCTTTAAAATATTTTGTTTTTTTTACTGCTTAATGATGCTTCTGGAGATGACAATTTTTTGTATTTCAGAGGTACCTTCGTAAATCTGAGTAATTTTAGCATCTCTCATTAATCGTTCTACATGGTAATCTTTTACGAACCCGTTCCCGCCATGTATTTGTACGGCTTCTACAGTAGTGTCCATAGCGACTTTAGACGCAAATAATTTTGCCATAGCGCTAGATAAATCATAGTTATTACCGTTGTCTTTATCTAATGCAGCTTTATATACGAGTAAACGAGCAGCTTCAATCTCTGTATGCATATCTGCTAATTTAAAAGCGATTGCCTGATGATTACATATTTCTGTACCGAAAGATTTACGTTCTTTAGAATATTTCAGCGCTAGCTCATAAGCTCCTGCTGCTATACCTAATGCTTGTGCAGCGATACCAATTCTTCCACCACTTAAAGTTTTCATGGCAAATTTAAATCCGAATCCGTCTTCACCAATTCTATTCTCTTTAGGAACTTTTACATCATTGAACATTAAGGAATGGGTATCGCTACCTCTAATTCCTAACTTATTCTCTTTGGGACCTATTTCAAATCCAGGGGTTCCTTTTTCGACGATTAAGGCATTAATACCTTTATGACCTTTTTCTACATCTGTTTGAGCAATTACCAAATATACGCCAGCTGTACTACCGTTTGTAATCCAATTTTTTGTTCCATTTAATAGGTAATGGTCTCCTTTATCTATTGCAGTAGTTTTTTGAGAAGTTGCATCGCTGCCTGCTTCAGGTTCGGAAAGGCAAAAAGCCCCAATCATTTCACCTGTTGTTAATTTGGTTAAATATTTTTGTTTCTGTTCTTCGCTAGCAAACGTTTCTAGCCCCCAGCATACTAAAGAATTATTAACGGAAACAACCACTGAAGAAGAAGCATCAACTTTAGAAAGCTCTTCCATGGCAATGGCATAAGATAATGTGTCAAGTCCGCTTCCTCCATATTTTGGATCTACCATCATGCCTAAAAACCCAAGCTCGCCTAGTTTTTTAATCTGTTCTTCTGGGAATTTTTGTGCGTCATCTCTCTCTATAACTCCTGGTAGTAATTCAGTTTGAGCGAAATCTCTTGCCGCTTGTTGAATCATTAATTGTTCTTCTGATAAAGTAAAATCCATATAATTATGATATAATTAAAAAACTGCTACAAATATAACTGATAATTGTTATATGATTAAAAAAAACCTTGTTAAACAGGGAATTTCGTAAGGGGGGATTGTGGCTTTTAAAATTTACGAAAAATCATGTTTACTTTTTGTTAAAAGCTTTTATTGCGATTCATTATTTTTATATTTGCTACATCTATAGTATTCGTAGATTTTTTAAAATTAAAATTATGAGACAACAGTAACCCCGTTTTGGGGATATTAACTTAGTTTTTCGGAGAATGTTTTACAAGTAACTAAAAAAAGTCACATTAATTTTAAATAAAAAATCAGACGCATGAAAGATTTGCTAGCTATATACGAGAATAAACAACCGGAAATTGTATTCCATTGGAAAGATACGGAAACAGAAGCAGAAGGTTGGACTGTAATTAATTCATTAAGAGGTGGTGCTGCCGGTGGCGGTACGCGAATGAGAGAAGGTCTTGATGTTAATGAAGTTTTATCGTTAGCAAAAACGATGGAAGTTAAGTTTACAGTATCTGGTCCTCCAATAGGTGGTGCTAAATCTGGTATAAACTTTAATCCTAAAGACCCAAGAAAAAAAGGCGTATTAGAACGATGGTATCATGCGGTAGCTCCATTATTGAAAAGTTACTATGGTACGGGTGGAGATTTAAATGTAGATGAGATTCATGAAGTTATTCCTATTACTGAAGATGCGGGTGTATGGCATCCTCAAGAAGGGGTTTTTAACGGACATTTTAAGCCTACAGAAGCAGATAAGATTAATAGAATAGGACAATTAAGACTTGGAGTCATAAAGGTTTTAGAAGGCGATAATTATTCTCCTGATGTTTCTAGAAAATATACTGTTGCAGATATGATTACCGGTTTTGGTGTCGCTGAAGCGGTTAAACATTTTTATGATATTTCTGGAGGATCGGTAACGGGAAAAAGGGCTATTGTTCAAGGTTTTGGTAATGTTGGTGCTGCTGCAGCATTTTACTTAGCAAAAATGGGAGCAAAGGTTGTTGGAATAATAGATAGAGTAGGTGGTGTTATAAAGGAAGAAGGCTTTACATTTGAAGAAATTGTAAATCTGTATAAAAATAAGGACGGTAACACGCTTGTTTCTGAAGATATGATTCCGTTTGAAGAAATTAACGAGCGTATTTGGAATTTGAAAACTGAAATTTTTGCACCTTGTGCTGCATCAAGGTTAGTGACCAAAGATCAAATAAGTAGGATGATTGATACAGGATTGGAAGTAATTTCTTGCGGCGCTAATGTTCCTTTCGCGGATAAAGAAATTTTCTTTGGTCCAATTATGGAATTTACAGATGAAAGAGTAAGTTTGATACCTGATTTTATTTCTAACTGTGGAATGGCGCGTGTTTTTGCTTTTTTTATGGAAGGAAGAGTTTCTATGGATGATGAGTTGATCTTTACAGATACATCAACAACTATCAGAAACGCAATTTTAAATATATTTGATCAAAATTCAACAAAAACGAACTTAAGCAAAACAGCTTTTGAAATCGCATTAAAACAATTAATTTAAACTAACTAATTTTATGGAAACCATTGTAGTAATTGTATTTGTACTAGGTTATTTAGCGATCACTCTAGAACATAATCTTAAAATAGATAAGCTTATTCCTGCGTTGGGAATGATGGCTATTTTGTGGGCTATTATCGCATTAACACATATGGAAGTTTATGATATTATTCCAGGTGTTGGGAAAGAGGCGCATCATCTAGAAGGTGTTTTATTACACCATTTAGGGAAGACAGCCGAGATTTTAGTATTCTTGTTAGGCGCAATGACTATTGTTGAAATTATAGATTATTTTGATGGTTTTGCTACGATTAAAGGGTATATTAAAACAAAAAAGAAGGGCAGTCTTTTGTGGATTGTATGTTCTTTAGCTTTTGTTTTATCTGCAATTATAGATAACCTTACAGCTACCATTGTATTAATTACAATACTTCAGAAATTAATAAAAGAGCGCGATTTAAGATTGTGGTTTGCAGGTTTAATTATTATCGCAGCTAATGCTGGTGGGGCTTGGTCTCCAATCGGAGATGTTACAACTACGATGTTGTGGATTGCTAATAAAGTTACTGCGGGTGTATTGGTAGAACATGTATTAGTGCCATCAATCTTCTGTTTTGTAATACCGACTTTTATTGCATCTCGTATGAGTGTTTTTAAAGGAAGCGTAGCAGATGATGCTAGTGATAATGATAAGCCAAAATCTAGATATGCCGCAACAATGTTTTATTTAGGTTTAGGAGCAATTATTTTTGTGCCAATATTTAAGTCGGTTACACATTTACCTCCTTATGTGGGGATGATGTTGTCCTTGGCGTTTGTAGCAGCATTTGCAGAAATATATAGTAGCTCTAAATTTAGTATCTCTACAATTGATGGGGAGTCTGAGGCTGCAGGTCATCATAGTCCTGTACATAGTTCGTTATCTAAAATTGAGTTGCCGAGTATCTTATTCTTTTTAGGGATTTTATTAGCGGTAGCTGCTTTAGAATCTTTAGGATTATTATTTGATTTTGCAGGAGTTTTAAATGAGACTGTACCAAGATTAGGAACAGAATTACATTCTACAATTATTTCAGATTTAGTGGTGGTGTTATTAGGTGTAGGTTCTGCAGTTATTGATAACGTACCACTAGTGGCGGCAAGTATCGGAATGTTTCAAATAGGATTAGATGAGCCAGCGTGGCACTTTATCGCTTATTCTGCGGGTACCGGTGGTAGTATGTTAATTATTGGTTCTGCCGCTGGGGTAGTTGCCATGGGAATGGAGAAGATAGATTTCTTCTGGTATTTCAAGAAAATATCTTGGTTAGCCTTAGTAGGATTTTTATCTGGAGCTGCTGTTTTTATTTTGATGAGAAATTTTATATTAAACGTATAATTTTATCGGTATAATGCCGTTATAACAGCAACTTAATAGAATATTTATATGTTATTGTTCCAAGACCTTGTTGAAGAGGCTCAAATAGGAGAGGCTTTGCCGGAAGAAAAAACACTTTCGGTTATTGATTTAATTATTAATGGTGGTACCGGGAGTATCATTATTATCTCAGTGTTGTTTGTTATGCTTTTTGTGGCGTTATACATTTATTTCGAAAGAATATTTGCGATAAAGGCGGCATCAAAAATTGATAAAAATTTCATGAATCAAATCCGTGATCATGTATCCAACGGAAAATTAGAAGCGGCTAAATTACTGTGTGCTCAAACAGATTCTCCTGTTGCGAGATTAACGGAAAAGGGAATATCTAGAATAGGTAAGCCTTTAGAAGACATCAATAAAGCAATTGAAAACGCAGGGACTTTAGAAGTTTATAAGTTGGAGAAGAATGTTAGTATACTGGCAACAGTTGCTGGTGCTGCTCCAATGATTGGGTTTTTAGGTACGGTAATTGGTATGATATTAGCGTTCCATGAAATGGCATCAAGTGGTGGTCAGGCAGAAATGGGATCTTTGGCATCAGGAATTTATACGGCAATGACAACTACAGTAGCTGGTTTAATTGTGGGTATTATTGCTTACATTGGTTACAATCATTTGGTGAACAGAACAGATAAAGTAGTTCATAGTATGGAAGCGAATGCTGTTGAATTTTTAGACTTATTAAACGAACCTCTTTAATTTCTAGTTATGAAACTAAAAGGTAGAAATAAAGTAAGTCCAGACTTCAGTATGTCCTCCATGACAGATATTGTATTCTTGTTATTGGTATTTTTTATGTTAACCTCTAACTCGCCTAATGCATTAGATTTGTTATTGCCAAAAGCAAAAGGAAAATCTACAAGTACTCAGAATGTTTCTGTAAGTATTAATAAAGATTTAGAATACTTCGTAAATAATGAGAGAATTAACGGAGAATACATTGAAATTGAACTAAAAAAAGCACTAGAAGGACAAGAAACCCCTACAATTATTCTAAGAGCAGAAGAAAGCGTTGCAATCAAAGAGGCAGTTAACGTTATGGATATTGCAAATAAGAATAAGTTTAAGGTGATATTGGCAGTGCGACCAAAATAATGTCATTACTAGACACGAGACATAAGAAAAAATCTTTTACACTAACAACAGTACTTTTAAGTTTACTGTTGTTAGTGCTTTTTTATGTGGGGCTAACTTATTTAGATCCACCAGAAGAGAATGGTATTTCAGTGAACTTCGGTACTACAGATTATGGGAGCGGAACTGTTCAACCTAAAGAAAAGATTCAATCAGAGCCATTAGATACACCTGTAGTTCCGCCTTCGCAACAAGAGAAAGTTGAGGAGGTGGTTCCGGAAGAAACATCATCTAGTGAGCAACCAACAGAAAAGGTGGTTACTCAGGATAGTGAAGAATCTTTGGTGATCAAGCAGCAAAAAGAAGCGAAACGTAAGGCAGATGCCGCAGAGAAAGCAGCAAAAGCGGAGTCGGATCGTGTAGCTCGTGAGAAGCAGGAGGCAAAAGAAAAAGCTCAAAAAGAGCAAGACGCTAAAAAGAAGAAGCTTGATGAAATGATGGGAGGGCTTAATAAGTCCGACGGTTCTGCATCGGGTGGTGAGGGCAATGATAATAAGGCGGGTGATAAAGGAAATCCTAATGGAAACCCTTATGCTACGAGTTATTATGGTTCTCCAGGTTCTGGAAGCGGTGGTGGTGGCTACGGATTAAACGGTAGGTCATTAGCGGGTAGTAGTTCTGTGAAACAAGACTGTAATGAAGAAGGTAGGGTAGTTGTAAAAATTACTGTGGATAGAAACGGTCGTGTGATTAGTGCTACTCCAGGAGTCAAAGGTACTACCAATACAAATCCTTGTTTAATGAAACCTGCAGAGCTGACCGCAAGAGCACATACTTGGAAGCCGGATCCTAATGCGCCAAACCAACAAGTTGGTTTTGTGGTGGTGAATTTCAAATTGTCAGATTAACGCATGACTTATCAAGAAGTGTTAGATTGGATGTTTGCGCAACTTCCAATGTATCAGCAAAAAGGGGTAAGTGCTCACTCCGGAAAATTAGAGGGAATTATAAATTTTGCTGCACATTTAAATCATCCAGAACATAAATTTAAAAGTATACATGTAGCCGGTACTAATGGCAAAGGTTCAAGTAGTCATATGCTTGCTTCCATATTGCAAGAAGCGGGTTATAAAGTTGGTTTGTATACTTCCCCTCATCTAAAAGACTTCAGAGAACGCATAAAAATTAACGGAACCTCAATTTCTGAGGAAGAGGTAATTGATTTTATCGAAACTAATTTTGATTATTTAAAAGCGAATAAGCTCTCCTTTTTTGAAATGACCGTAGGTATGGCATTTGATTATTTTGTAAATCAGGATGTTGATATTGCGGTGATTGAAGTTGGATTAGGAGGAAGGTTAGATTCTACAAATATTATTCATCCAGAAGTTTCATTGATTACTAATATTGGTTTAGATCATGTAGACCTGCTTGGTGACACGCTTGCTAAAATTGCAGCGGAGAAAGCTGGGATTATAAAGAATGATGTGCCTGTGGTAATAAGTGAAACACAATTAGAAACGCAAGAGGTTTTTAAAACCATTGCAAAATCTAAGGGTGCTGAAATTACGTTTGCGGATCAAATCATAGAGGATGTCTATCAGACGTGCTTATTAGGATCCTATCAAGAGAAAAACATGAAAGGTGTCCTTGAGGTTATCCATAAGCTTAAGGCGTTTGAGGTGTCAAGAGATGCTATTAAAAAGGGCTTGTTAAATGTAGTTGTCAATACAGGGCTTTTAGGAAGGTGGCAAACACTGTCAGAACATCCAAGAGTTGTTTGCGATACAGCACATAATACGGATGGTTTGAAAATAGTTATACAACAACTAATAAAACAAGAATATGATCAGTTGCATGTAGTTTTAGGTTTTGTAAAAGATAAAGACTTGGCATCAATTTTACCACTTTTTCCAAAAAATGCTAGGTATTATTTTTGTGCTCCAAAAATAAATAGAGGTTTAGATGAAATTATTTTAAAAAATACCGCGGAAGTGCATAATTTGATCGGAGCATCTTATTCTTCTGTAAATAAGGCACTTGAAAGTGCGGTGATGGCGGCTTCTGAGCAGGATTTTATTTATGTTGGGGGTAGTACTTTTGTTGTAGCAGAAATTTTATAAAAAAAATCATTTTTTTCTTTTGAGAATTGAAAAACTATTATATATTTGCACTCGCTTAACGAAACAAGTTTAGCAAATCGGGCTCTTAGCTCAGTTGGTTTAGAGCACCTGCCTTACAAGCAGGGGGTCGTAGGTTCGAATCCTACAGGGCCCACAGTAATTTAAAGGCTTCCATTTTTATGGAAGCCTTTTTTATTTCAACCCCTTTTCTGTTTTTTCCAATCTATCTTCATTTACATCTAATAGTTCTATTTTATTCTATAACTTTAGTTGAATTTATTTTTTAAAGAAATTGAAGTTTCTTTAAGGGGTGACTGATCTTCATACATGGAAAAAAATCATTTTACATATTTAAAAAGAAACGAGATAATTCAAAAATTAAAAGAGGAAACTTTTGATTTGGTAGTTATTGGTGGTGGTATAACCGGCGCCGGTATTTTGTTAGATGCCTCTTCAAGAGGTATGAAAGTTGCTCTAATAGAGAAGGGCGATTTTGCTTCCGGAACCAGTAGTAAATCATCTAAGCTAATTCATGGCGGACTTCGGTATTTAAAACAGTTTGAGCTTTTGTTGGTCAAAGAAGTGGGTACAGAGCGGGCTATAGTACATAAATTGGCGCCACATTTAGTCATTCCGGAAAAAATGCTCTTACCTTTAATTGAAAATGGCTCCTATGGCGAATGGATGACTTCCTTTGGATTAAAGGTGTATGATATTCTGGCTGATGTAGAAGGTGATGATAAGCGTAAGATGATGGATAAAGAGAAAACTTTAGCCTTAGAGCCGCTACTTCCTGAAGCTATCTTAAAAGGTTCTGGTTATTATGCAGAATATAGAACAGATGATGCTAGGTTAACCCTGGAGAATATTAAAACAGGATTAAATTTTGGTGGGACGGCTATTAACTATACGAAGGTCAAGGACTTTTTGTATACAGATGGTCAAATTTCGGGAGTTAAAGTTGCTGATGTAGTTAGCGGGGAGGAATATCAAATTAATGCTAAGTTTGTCATCAATGCTGCAGGTCCTTGGGTAGATGAATTACGTACTATTAATCACTCCAAAGAAGGAAAGCAATTACATTTGACAAAAGGGGTTCATTTGGTGTTTGAGAAAGACAAATTGCCGCTAAAACAATCGGTGTATTTTGATATTCCTGATGGCAGGATGATGTTTGCTATTCCTAGAGGAAATGTAACCTATGCAGGAACTACAGATACAAATTATGAGCACTCCAAAGATGAGGTCGTCGCAACTACTGAAGATGCAGATTACCTCTTGAATGCAATTAATAATATGTTTCCTAGTGTTCATTTAGAGCGTAAAGATATTGTGTCTTCTTGGGCAGGTTTGAGACCATTAATTCACGAAGAAGGAAAATCGCCTTCAGAGCTTTCAAGAAAGGATGAGATATTTAGCTCTGACTCTGGATTATTGAGTATGGCAGGAGGTAAGCTTACGGGGTATCGGAAAATGGCAGAACGCGTGGTGGACAAACTTCAGAGGCGATTAGAACGACAAACAAATGTAGCGTATAAAGATGTATTTACAGATGAGATTCCGCTTGTTGGCGGGCCTTGGAAGAACTATAAAGAGGTTAAAAAGTATATAGCTAAAATTCATGAAATTCTTAAAAATGATCACTTTAAAAAGCATCGGGCTTGGTATCTAGTGACGACGTATGGGAAGCAGACAGAAGCTATTTTAGAATTTTATAATGCTAGTACTAATGAGAAGCCTAAAGAAAAATTAATTTTAGCAGAATTGCAATTTTGCATTCATAATGAAATGGTAGTAACTCCCTTGGATTTTTTTGTCAGAAGAACCGGGAGGCTCTATTTTGATATCAAGAGTGTGAAAAAACATCGGGAAATAGTTTTTTCAGTCTTCAAGGAGACCTTTGATCTTAATGATGCCACTTTGCAAAAGTATAACTCCGAGTTAGATGTGCTCATAAAATCACATTCAGAGTTTTAATAGGCGGAAGAGTAGTGCTAGTAAGATGAATGCTAATGGAGGCATTCATCTTACTAATTTTTTAGATTAATTCTAGCATTCTTTCCAAAGCCATACCTCTAGACCCTTTAATCAAAATAGCACTATTTTGAAGTGTATTGCTTTTTAAGAATTCTGAGAGTTCATTAAAAGACTTAAAGGTTTTTAGATGAGAACTGGTTAAGGCAAAATTTTCGCCAATTAAAAAAGCTTCATCAAAATTAAGGGACGAAGTTAATTCGGCAATATATTGGTGTTCTTCGGGAGCGGAGCTTCCTAGCTCGAACATATCTCCTAAAAAAACCATTTTTTTGGAAGCTTTTAGTTTGCTGAAATTCTCTAAGGCAGCTTTCATGCTACTTGGGTTGGCGTTGTAAGCGTCCAATATTATTTTGTGGCCATTTTGCTCCAATATTTGAGAGCGATTGTTAGCGGGGATATACCGTTCTATTCCATTTTTAATTTGCGCTATAGGAACATTGAAATATTTTCCCATAATAATAGCTGCGCAACAATTGATGAAATTATAAGCGCCTATTAGATTCGAGTTTATTTCTTCCTTCTCAAAGCTGATAGTCACAAAAGGATCTACTGTCTTAAGTTCAATGTTGTAGTATTTAGCATTTGTTTGACTGAAACCAAATTTATGGATATAAGGTGCTAGTTTTGTAAATTGGATTTCGTCATCTGCGTTAAAAAAGATTGGCTTATTCTCTTGTTGAAGATAGGTGTATAGTTCGCTTTTTCCTTTTATAACACCTTCAAAGCCTCCGAACCCTTCTAAGTGTGCTTTTCCAAAATTAGTGATGTATCCAAAATCTGGCGCTGCAATACTACATAAGAATTCAATTTCTTTCTGATGATTAGCACCCATTTCTATAATGGCGATTTCTGTATCCGCTTTTATGTGAAGTAGGGTTAAGGGAACGCCAATGTGATTATTTAAATTTCCTACGGTAGCAATTGTTTTATAGCTGGTGCTCAAAACAGAATTTATAAGTTCTTTGGTCGTGGTTTTACCGTTACTGCCTGTTAGTGCAATAACTTTTGCTGAGCTAAATTTTCTATGAAAATTGGCTAACTCCTGTAAGCAGGTTAGAACGTCTGTAACTAAAATATAGGAATCGTTTACAGCAAATTCTTGGTGGTCAATAATCGCATATTTTGCGCCGCTTTCTATGGCTTTTTTTGCATAAGTATTACCGTCAAAATTATCACCTTTTAGTGCGAAAAAAATACAGTCTTTAGTTATTTTTCTCGTATCAGTACTTATGGTAGGGAACTCTAAAAAAAGTTCATGGAGCTTTTCTATTTTCATAAAACTAAAGTATAAAAAAAGTCCCGATGGTTGCATCGGGACTTTTACTATTTTTTATAAAAAGATTATTTCACTTTTTTACTTCTAACAGTTTTGTTCTTTGTTTTAGACTTAGAACCTACTCTAGACATGGCACATCTAAATCCGATGTAATCAGTAGCCATATATTGTGGTAAGTATCTACGTTGCGCTGGGTCTAACCAATAGGCTCTATCTCTCCAAGAACCACCTTTGAAAACTCTAACTTCATCATTAATTAATGTAGTTCTGTAATTAGATTTGTCATAGTTACGAGTTAAGTTACCTACAGAATCTCGTTGTACTTTATGTTTAGGCGAGTTGTACATTTTCTTCTTTTCATCACCGTCTTCATCATCACTGAATCTGTCATAAAATCTTGAAGATCCTGGTTCACCATCTCTATAGCCTCTGTTATCACTAGAAGAGAAGTTTGTTCTTAAATATGTTTCGTTTTCATCTACGGCAACCATTTTAAGTTCACCTGGTAAATTTACAGCTACTACTTTTCCGTTTGGTAACGTATCATAAACAATAGAATCTCTAATTACATTTACTTTTCCGTCCTCTCCAATAGCTGTTTTCATGTAAATGTTACCACGGTAGTAGTTAAAATCACTTACTTCATCATCTACAATAGGTCTATATACATCCGAAACCCATTCTGCAACGTTACCGGCCATTTCGTATAATCCTAGATCATTTGGCTTGTACGATTTAACTTGAGCTGTAATGTCAGCACCATCATCGGACCAACCTGCGATTCCACCGTAATCACCTTTACCTTGCTTAAAGTTAGCTAATTGATCACCACGACCAAGACGTTGTCCGTTTCTTGTGTAATCACCTTCCCAAGGATATTTTTTTCTACCTCTTTGGTTGTTGTATTCTCTAGATCCTACTTGTGCAGCCGCAGCATATTCCCACTCTGTTTCTGTTGGTAATCTGTATTCAGGTAAGATGATACCTGTACTTCTTGATGCGAAGTTAGATACAGAATCTTTTTTCATTTTTCCTTGTAAAGAATCTATTTGCCCATTATAAACAGACTCAGGTCTGTTTAGGTAAGCTTCAGTACTAAAAGTACCTTCAATATCTCCGTTTACTACTTTATATTTTGCTTCCTCAGAAAGGTATCCTTCTCTTTCAAGCATAATTTCATTTACTCTATCTGTTCTCCATTCAGCAAATTGTACTGCTTGGATCCAGTTTACACCAACCACAGGATATTCTGCGTATGCTGGGTGACGTAAGTAGTTGTTGGTCATGGTTTCGTTGAACCCTAAACGATTTCTCCATACTAAAGTATCCGGCAAAGCACCTGTATAGATATTTGCATATCTTGGATCTTCAGGAGGATAAACACTCTTTAAGTAATCCAAGTATTCTAAATACATAGAGTTGGTAACTTCTGTTTCATCCATGTAGAAAGACATAACATGTTGTGCTGTTGGAGTGTTATTCCAGTCATGCATAACATCGTCTTGCACCTTACCTTTTGTAAAAGTACCCCCTTCAACAAAAACCAAACCTGGAGCAGTTTCTTGCTCTTTATAGTCTGTGTTGTGTTGAAAACCACCTTCCTTTGCATTTATTTTCCAACCTGTAGCTCTTGAAGTGTTTTTTGAAGAAGAAGAATTTTTACAACTACTAACACTACCTGCAATAACAGCACAAGAGAGTACAACTTTGATGAATTGTTTTTTCATAATTAGGACTTGAGTTCAATAAAATAACTACTTTATGTAGTTAGGTAAATCATTATATTTTGGTTTGCAATTACTGCTTTCGGCTTAAAGAACGGTGTTTTCTACAGATTATTTTATGTAAATCTAAAAATATTTATAGTTTTTTAATTCTGTAAGCCAAATTGTATTTACAGATTAATAACGCAGTAATGATCGTATTAGTATTTTGTTTTTTCCTTTTTTATGAAATACTGTTTTTTATTCCTGCTTATCTATAAAAACTTCTAATATACTATATAGGACAGAAAATTATTTTTTGCTTTTTTTTTCTTTTGAATAAGTTTTTTTAAAATCGAACGTTACTGTTATAATATTAATAAAACTTTTAAGTATCACGGCTAATCAATAACCTGAAAACCAAATAAATTTTAAGTATAGAAAACGAGAGATGAAAAAATTATTAGTAGTTGCCTTAGTTTTAGGTTATTTTAAAGTATCCGCTCAAAATGAACGTGTTATTACAACAGCTGTTCCTTTCTTAACAATTTCTGCAGATGCTCGTGCGTCTGGTATGGGTGATATTGGCGTAGCCACATCTGTTGATGCCTATTCACAACAATGGAACCCTGCAAAGTTTGCTTTTGCGGAACAGAAAATGGGAATAGGAATTAGTTACACGCCTTATTTGGAAAGTATTATTACAGATATAGCATTATTAAATGCTAGTTTTTATAATAAAATTGATGATCGCAGTGCATTTGCTGCGAGTATACGATATTTCACATTAGGGGAAATTGAGCTTAGACAATTTGCAAATGATCCAGGGACATTAACAAAACCTAATGAATTTGCTATTGATGGTTCTTATTCGTTAAAGCTTAGCGAAACTTTTTCAATGGCTGTGGGAGCACGTTTCATTAGCTCTAATTTGAAATTTCCTGATCAAGCGGGGTCTGCAGATACGCAGGCAGCTAGTGCTTTTGCTGTAGATATAGCAGGTTTTTACCGCTCTAGAGAGATTGCTTATGATAATTTTGATGGGCGATGGAGATTAGGTTTTAACCTTTCGAACTTAGGGAATAAGATTTCCTACGACGAAGGCGGACAAGAAAATTTCTTGCCAACAAATTTAAAATTTGGAACCGGCTTTGATTTTATTTTTGATGCAGATAATAAATTAGCCTTATCAACAGAATTTAATAAATTGTTAGTGCCAACGCCTCAAGATTTTGATGAAGATGGTGATATTGATACGGTAGATAATACAGAATATCAGGAAATAGGATTTTTAAGTGGTGTCTTTAAATCATTTAACGATGCTCCTGATGGTTTTTCGGAAGAATTAAAAGAGTTTACTTGGGCATTAGGTGCGGAGTATAGTTATCAAGATGCATTTATGTTGCGTACAGGATATTTTAATGAGAGCGAAGAGAAAGGATCTAGAAAATTTTTCTCCTTGGGTGCTGGTTTTAAATTTAAAGCAGCTCAAGTAGATTTATCTTACTTATTTTCGTCCTCTAAAATCCAAAATCCTTTAGAAAATACCTTGCGTTTTTCACTTACCTTTAATTTAGGAGAAGAGTTTATAAACGATTAAGCAGAATAGCTAAATAGCACGATCCAAATTCGAAATATTTATTTTGAGTTTGGATTTTTTTATTTTAATTCAAATAGTTTCGAAATTTACTACCTTTCAAAAAAAAATAACATTGAAGAAACAAATAACAGTAGAGTATGAAGTTTTTCCATCTTTAGAGCGCTTAGCGCAAGAAGATATGAGTCTAATGGAACAGGCTGTATTGGCCAGAGCTAATGCATACGCTCCGTATTCTAGTTTTCATGTAGGCGCTGCTGTGCTTTTAGAAAATGGTAAAGTAGTGGTGGGCAATAACCAAGAGAATGCGTCATATCCATCAGGTTTGTGTGCAGAACGTGTGGCAATTTTTCAAGCGGGTGCCATTTACCCGGGTGTAAAAATTAAGGCGGTAGCAATTACGGCAACTTCAAAGAATTATGCGGTAAAAGAACCTGCTGCTCCTTGTGGTAATTGTAGGCAAGCAATGATAGAATACGAGCAGAAACAGAAAGAACCTATTTCTATCCTTTTAATGGGGGAAATTGGTGAAGTACTCAAAATAAGTTCGCTGTCTGATATCTTGCCACTAGCTTTCAATAGTTCCTTTTTATAATAGAAGAATCTCAATGTGTCCTAATTTTTTTACGAAATTCTCACTTTTAAAGAAGTATTCGTTTAATTTTTAGTAGACGATGCGCTTTTTCTTTAATTTTTTTCCCCTATTGATTTATATGTGTATTTTTGCTTTTCAATTTTTCACTTCTAAAGTTGGATAGAGGTGAACTAGTTCTATAAATTCATATTTAAATGGAAAAAATCACAAAAGAGGTCTACCTTAAATGGTATGAGGACATGTTGTTCTGGAGAAAATTCGAGGATAAATTAGCAGCAGTTTATATTCAACAGAAAGTTAGAGGGTTTTTACACCTTTATAACGGACAAGAAGCTGTTTTAGCAGGAGCTCTTCATGCTATGGATCTTTCAAAGGATAAAATGATTACTGCCTATAGAAATCACGTGCAGCCAATTGGTATGGGTGTTGATCCAAAAAGAGTAATGGCCGAATTGTTTGGTAAAGTTACAGGTACCTCAAAAGGTATGGGAGGTTCAATGCATATATTTTCGAAAGAACACCGTTTTTATGGTGGTCACGGTATTGTTGGAGGTCAAATTCCATTAGGTGCTGGTTTAGCTTTTGCAGATAAATATAAAAAGAGTAACGCCGTTACTTTGTGTTATATGGGTGATGGTGCCGTAAGACAAGGTTCATTACATGAAACCTTTAATCTTGCTATGCTTTGGCAGTTGCCAGTAGTTTTTGTTTGTGAAAACAACGGCTATGCGATGGGAACTTCCGTGGCTAGAACATCATACTCTACAGATATCTGGAAACTAGGTTTAGGGTATGAAATGCCATGTGGACCTGTAGATGGTATGGATCCTGTGACTGTAGCTAAAGAAATGAGTAAAGCCATTGAAAGGGCTAGATCTGGAGGAGGACCAACTTTCTTAGAAATGAAAACATACAGATATAGAGGTCACTCTATGTCAGATGCACAACATTATAGAACAAAAGCAGAAGTAGAGGAGTATAAGAAAATAGATCCAATTACACAAGTTTTAGATGTAATTAAGGATAAAAAATACGCTTCTGACGAAGAGATTAAGAATATAGAGAAAAAGGTAAAGAGCTTAGTAGCGGAATGTGAAAAATTCGCTGAAGAGTCAGATTTCCCTCCTGTAAATCAAATGTATGATATGGTTTACGAGCAAGAAGATTATCCATTTTTACAACATAAATTATAGTTAGATGGCAATAGTAATAAATATGCCGAGACTTAGCGATACCATGGAAGAAGGTACAGTCGCTAAGTGGTTAAAAAACGTAGGTGATAAAGTTGAAGAAGGTGATATTTTAGCAGAAATAGAAACCGACAAGGCAACCATGGAATTTGAATCTTTCAATGAAGGAACATTACTTCATATTGGAATTCAAGAAGGAGACGGTGCGCCAGTAGATACTTTACTAGCTATTATTGGTGAAGAAGGAGAAGATATTTCAGCATTATTAAATGGCGCTTCGGCTCCTGAAGCTAAAGCGGAGGAAAAGCAGGAGGAAACTGCTGCTGAACCAGAAGCAGTTGCTAGTGAACCTTCAGGAGCTGCCGAAATCCCAGAAGGGGTAGAAATTATAAAAATGCCGCGTTTAAGTGATACCATGGAAGAAGGGACCGTTGCTTCTTGGTTGAAAAAAGTTGGTGATAAAGTTGAAGAGGGTGATATCCTTGCTGAAATAGAAACAGACAAAGCTACGATGGAGTTTGAGTCTTTCTATTCAGGAACTTTATTATACATAGGAACACAAGAAGGAGAATCTTCTCCGGTTGATGTTATTTTAGCCATTATTGGCCCAGAAGGTACAGACGTTGATGCACTTTTAGCATCAAAGCCATCGACCGCAGCTCCAAAGGCAGCCGCAGCAGCTCCTAAAGAAACTACAAAAACTGAAAGTAAAGCAGTGGCAAGTGCTCCTGCTGAAACTAAAGAAGTTGTAGCAAACGACGGACAAAGAATATTTGTTTCTCCATTAGCTAAGAAAATTGCTTCAGAAAAAGGAGTAAATTTAAGAGATGTTACTGGATCAGGAGACAATGGAAGAATTGTTAAGAAAGATGTAGAAAACTTTGTTCCAGCTCCAAAAGCAGCAGCTCCAGCAGCAAAAGCTTCTGGTGCAAGTGCTCCGTTAGCATTACCAGTTGGTGAAGAAAGTGTTGAAGATGTTAAGAACAACCAAATGCGTAAGGTTATTGCTAAGCGTTTGGGAGAATCTAAATTTACAGCACCACATTACTACCTTAATATAGAGGTAGACATGGATAATGCAAAAGCTTCAAGAGTTCAAATTAATAGCTTGCCGGATACGAAAGTTTCTTTCAATGATATGGTGGTAAAAGCTTGTGCTATGGCGCTTAGAAAGCATCCACAAGTAAATACGTCATGGAATGGAGATACAACACGTTACAATCACCACATTAGTGTAGGAGTAGCGGTTGCTGTTGAAGATGGTCTGGTAGTTCCTGTATTGAAATTTACAGATCAAATGGGATTATCTCAAATTGGTGCTTCTGTTAGAGATTTAGCTGGAAAAGCAAGAACTAAGAAATTAACACCTGCCGAAATGGAAGGTAGTACATTTACGGTGTCTAACTTAGGGATGTTTGGAGTAGAGAGTTTCACCTCTATCATCAACCAGCCAAATTCAGCAATTCTTTCTGTAGGAGCAATTGTAGAGAAACCAGTAGTTAAAGATGGGCAAATTGTAGTGGGTAATACCATGAAGTTAACGCTTGCTTGTGATCATAGAACGGTAGATGGTGCAACAGGGGCTCAATTCTTACAAACCTTACGTGCGTTTATTGAGAATCCAGTGACTATGTTGGCTTAAGTAAATAACGCAGAATATATATGAAAAGCATCCTAAGTAATTAGGATGCTTTTTTTATCTTTAAAATCTAAATCAAACAGTATGAAAGCAATAGTTTATCTTTTTTTAATTTTAGTAGTTACAGCTTGCGGGACAGTAAAAATGAAAGAAACGGATCCTGAAAATATAGCGCCGGTTACAGCAAGTGGTGGTGCGGCAGGAGAGCTTATGTTGAGTGAGAAAGAATCAGATGAAGGCGTGCGTTTGCAATCAAGAACGGCTTTAGCTGCTGTGAATTTTAGTAGCTCAAAAGATGTTGGAGATATCATTACTTTTTTAGCTTCTGATGAATTGAAGGGAAGAGAAGCAGGGAGTGAAGGAATAGAAAAAGCAGCAAACTATATTGAAACAATATTTACGACTCATGGTGTAAAACCATTTTTTGATACCTACAAAGATACGATTGCTAACTTTAGTGAACCTGCTTATAATGTTGTAGGAGTTTTGGAGGGTAATGATCCTGTTCTTAAAAATGAAGTAGTCGTTATTGGAGCTCATTATGACCACATTGGATTAATAGCCCCTACAAATGGTGATAAAATAGCAAACGGGGCCAATGATAATGCCTCTGGTACAACTACGGTGTTAGAGCTAGCACGTTATTTTGCCTCTAATAAGCTGAATAAGCGTACGGTGATATTTGCTTTATTTACAGCAGAAGAAAAGGGTCTTCTGGGTTCTAAAGATTTAGCGAAACGATTAAAAGAGAAAAATATAAACTTATATACCATGCTTAATTTTGAGATGGTAGGTGTAGCATTGCAAGACAAAGATTATTTCATGTATGTAACAGGCTATGAGAATTCTAATTTAGCAGCCGTAGCAAATGATTATTCTGGGGAGAACTTAATAGGGTTTTTACCTTCAGCAAAAAAAATGAATTTATTTAAGCGTTCTGATAATTATGCTTTTCATACAGCGTTTAATGTGCCTTCTCAAACCTTCTGTACGTTCGATTTTACAAATTTTGATCATTACCATGGTGTAGATGATGAAGCAGAATTGATGGATTTTGATCATATGGCACGTGTGGTTAACAAATCAATTCCTATGGTAACGGGAATTATAAATGCAGCAACAAAAGAAATAAAGTACAATTAAGATGGCGAATATTATAATTACAGGTTCTAGTAGAGGTATTGGTTTTGAAATGGCAAAATTGTTTGCCGATGAAGGACACCAAGTATTGGCTTTGTCTAGAAATGACAAACCTATTTTAGCTTTAAATCATCCTAATATCACCACATTTCCTTTTGATTTATCATCGGCAAAAGATTTGGAAATTTTGCACGACTTTATTAATGCTACTTGGCAACAGGTAGATATTCTTATTAATAATGCAGGAATGCTCTTAAATAAACCATTTTTAGAAATCTCTGAAGCGGAATTTGAGGCCGTATACCAGGTAAATGTTTTTGGCGTGGCTAGTATTACTAAGGCTGTTTTGCCAAAAATGCCTAAAACCGGTCATGTGGTTACCATAAGTTCTATGGGTGGCGTACAAGGAAGTTTGAAGTTTCCAGGCTTGGCGGCATATAGTTCTAGTAAAGCTGCAGTGATTACCTTGACAGAGTTATGGGCAGAAGAATTTAAAGAATCTGGACCCTCATTTAATGTGTTGGCTTTAGGGGCGGTACAGACAGAAATGCTAGAAGAAGCTTTTCCAGGGTATCAAGCGCCAAATACCGCCTTGGAAATGGCTACGTATATTAAAGACTTTTCTTTAACAGGGAATAAATTTTATAACGGAAAACTACTTCAAGTAAGTAGTACTACCCCATAATTGAATATATTTTTTATTTTTCTCACTAGCGCCGTATACTTAAGGCGTCTAAAATATCAGATTTAGCGTGTATACATAGGAGTACTATTTTTGGTATATTGAGAATTATTATAAAAAGAGTAGTAGTGGGTATGGAATTGTTAACATTTAACTATTTTCTATACCCATAGATTAAGATTATATTATTTCTTCCGTTTATTGCTAGCACGAATATTTATTTTTGTTTTTTATCTTATTTTTGTTTTATGCGTAAAACACTAGAAAAATACCTTCCTGAGCGTGCTGTTGCTTTATGCATCACCTTAATTAAGGATTATAGTGTTAATTTGAAAATAGTGAATCAACGGGTAACACGTCATGGTGACTATCGCAGATTACCAGACGGTTCTCATAAGATTACCGTAAATGCATCCTTAAATAAGTATCGGTTTTTAATCACATTAGTACATGAAATAGCGCATTTAGTGGCTTTTGAAAAATTTGGGCGTCAAATAAAACCACATGGATTAGAATGGAAACGAACTTTTCAAGGCCTTATGCTGCCTTTTATTCATCCAGATGTATTTCCAAATAAAGTAGTACCGCTAGTAGCAAACCATTTTAGAAACCCAAGTGCGAGTAGTGATACAGATGCGCGACTGTCATTGGCATTAAAACAGTACGACGAACAATTAAAGGAAAATTCTTACGTTTTTGAAATACCTATTGGGAGTATTTTTAGAATACATAATGGGAGAATTTTCAAAAAAGGAAACAGAAAAATAAAACGATACGAGTGCGCAGAATTGGCTACAGGTAAAATGTATTTATTTCAGCCAAATGCAGAAGTAGAACTAATAAAAGACTAAGAAAATGAACAAAAATTATTATGCCGTTTTAATGGCCGGAGGAGTAGGATCAAGATTTTGGCCTATTAGTACATCAGAAAATCCAAAACAGTTTCATGATATGTTAGGAACTGGTGATACACTAATTCAAAAAACATTCAAACGTTTAAATAAGTTTGTTCCTAAAGAGAACATTCTAATTTTAACCAATGAAAGGTATAATGATTTAGTTTTAGAACAATTGCCGCTTGTAAAGCAAGAGCAAGTTGTTTTAGAGCCGGCAATGCGTAATACGGCACCTTGTATTTTATATGCCGCACTAAAGATTCAGAAACAAAACCCTGATGCTGTCATGATTGTAGCGCCTAGTGATCACTGGATAGAAGACGAGGCAGCATTTGCAAAAGATGTGGAAGCCTGTTTTGATAAGTGTGAAAAAGAAGATGTGCTTTGTACGCTTGGAATTAAACCGACATTCCCTAACACAGGTTTTGGTTATATTGAGTTTGAAAAAGGTAGTGATGCGGGTTTAAAAAAAGTAAATCAGTTTAGAGAGAAGCCAGATTATGAAACTGCAAAAGAGTTTTTAGCACAAGGTAATTTTCTTTGGAACGCAGGGATCTTCATGTGGAGTGTTAAAACCATTGTAGATGCGTTCAAGAATTTCCAGCCTACGCAGTATGCGCTATTTGAAAAGGGAATGAGTGTTTATAATACGGCAACAGAGCAAGAATTTATAAATGAAAACTATCCTAAGGCAGAAAATATTTCCATCGATTATGCTATTTTAGAACAGTCGAAAAGTATCTATGTGAAACCAGCAACTTTTGATTGGAATGATTTAGGTACTTGGGGATCGCTATATGATAAATTAGATAAAGATAGCGATAACAATGCGGTGGTAAATAGCCAAGTTTTAAGTCAGGATGCCAGCGGTAATATGATACGCTCTCCTAAAGGAAAAGTGGTGGTGGTTGATGGATTAAATGATTACATCATCGTGGATAAAGAAGACGTGCTATTAATTTATCCAAAATCAAAAGAACAAGACATTAAGCAGGTACTTACAAAAGTAAAAGATAAGTTTGGTAAACAGTATACCTAATATATGCAAGACGAATTAAATAAAGACCATGTTGCACCTAATAGTAATGAAGGCGCAAAAGGCGAAGAGGTTAAAAAAGATTTTCAAGGCTTATTAGGGTCAACGAAGCAATTTTTATCTGAGTTACTAGATATCAGAAAAAATACGGACCAAGAAGCTACTAGAGAATCTATCGTGGCTGATATTCCTTTCAAGGGCCATACATCTTGGATTCTAATCTGTTCTATCTTTATAGCGTCAATTGGGTTAAATGCAAACTCTACGGCCGTAGTTATCGGAGCCATGTTAATTTCGCCTTTGATGGGACCTATTTTAGGAATGGGCTTATCATTGGCTATTAATGATGTGGATACTTTACGCAGGTCTTTAAAGAATTTTGGAGTTATGGTGGTCTTGAGTATTCTTACCGCCTTTTTATTCTTTAAATTTTTCCCTTTACGGGATGAGTCCTCCGAGCTTTTAGCACGTACTGCTCCAGATATTCGTGATGTTTTAATTGCTTTTTTCGGGGGGTTAGCGTTAGTTATTGCTAGGGCTAAAAAAGGTACTATAGCCAGTGTGATTTTTGGTGTTGCCATTGCTACAGCCTTAATGCCACCACTATGTACGGTAGGTTTTGGACTAGCTATTGGCAATTGGGATTACGCTACAGGTGCCATGTATTTGTTTACGATTAATACCATTTTCATAGGCCTAGCAACATTTTTAGTGATTAAGATTTTAGGCTTTCCAATGGTTCGTTACGCCAATTCTCAGCGTAGAAGAACCATTGCTAGATTGGCCTCTTTAGTGGCTGTCCTAGTTATGATCCCTGCTAGTTTTACGTTTTTTCAGGCTTGGAAAGAATCAAAGTTTAAGAGTGAGGCGCAAAGCTTTATTGCAGATAATGTAGTGAAATATCAGTTTTCAGGAAACGGAATGTTCTTACAGAATTTCACCAATATTGAATATCATGGTAATGACAAGAACTTTTTTGATATGATTTTTAGTAGTAAAACTAAGAACACAAAATCTTCTATAGAACTTATGTTTATGGGAGAAGAACTTGTTCCTGACAATATTATTGCTAGTTGGGAGTCTATAAAAAATGAAGAGTATCCTGAATTAGAGGGTACCGACTTAAAGATTATTCAAGGATCTAAAAATGAGGCTGTAGATCAGTTTAAGTATGTAAATGAACTCTACGAATCTAAGAAGGCAGAATTGTTGTCAAAAGATCAACGTATTAAAATTTTAGAAGAAGATTTAACTAAGCTAAATAAACTAAAAATAGCTCAAATTCCTTTTGAAGATATCAGTGCTGAAGCAAAAGTGAATTACAAAGGGTTAGCTTCATTGAGCTATTCGTATACCATTAAAACAGACTTTAAAAAATTAGATACAATTCCTGTTTTTGAAGTGAACTGGGAAAAAGGGGTTAAAAAATCTCAAGCCGAAGAAGAAACCAAAAAAATTACTGAATGGTTAAAGCTGAGGTTGAAAAATCCTAAAATAGAAGTGAAAGAGCAATAAAATTAATTACGTTCTTCAATATACATTTGACGTACTTTTTTGAATAACTCTGAAGAATATACAAAATCGGTAACGGCAGCGTTATCGGTTTTAAAGATTTCTTTATTAGTGCCTTCCCATTCTTTCAATCCATTCTTCAGAAATAAAATCTTCTGACCTATTTCCATCACAGAATTCATATCATGGGTGTTAATCACCGTAGTAATATCATACTCCTCGGTAATTTCTTGAATAAGATTATCTATTAAGATTGCCGTTTTTGGATCCAAACCAGAGTTAGGCTCATCACAAAATAAATATTTAGGGTTCATAACAATAGCACGTGCTATTGCGACCCTTTTTTGCATTCCACCAGATATTTCAGAAGGGTATTTGTTATGCGCGTCTATTAAGTTAACGCGCTTTAAAACAATATTTACCCGATCTTCCATTTCAGATTTAGATTGCTTGGTAAACATTTCTAAAGGAAAAGTAACATTTCCTTCTACGGTCATAGAATCAAACAAGGCACTGCCTTGAAAAACCATGCCCATTTCTTGACGTAAATCTCTTTTTTCATCACCAGACAAGCTAGAGTAAGTTCTTCCGTCATAACAGATAGATCCTTCTTCAGGTTCAAATAGCCCTAATAAACATTTCAAAAAAACGGTTTTGCCAGATCCACTCTGTCCAATAATTAGATTAGTTTTTCCTTTTTCAAATTGCGTAGTAACTCCTTTTAAGATTTTAGACTCCCCGAAAGATTTATGTATATCGTTTACTTCTATCATTATCCTAGTAATAATTGCGTTAGTACATAATTTACAATAATGATCACAACACTCGTCCATACAAACGATGTGGTACTGGCTTTACCAACTTCTAGCGCGCCACCTTTCATATAGTAGCCATGAAAGGAAGGTATCGTCGCTATTATAAAGGCAAAAATGATCGTTTTTATAAAGGAATAGGTCACATGAAAAGGAATAAAATCTAATTGAATACCTTCAACGAAATCGGCACTCGTACTGAATCCGCCAAATACACCAGCAATCCAACCACCAAAAATACCTACATACATGGCTATTGCAATAGCGAATGGATATAAGCATAAAGCTATAATTTTAGGAAAAACCAAGTAGTTTAAAGAGTTAACACCCATCACTTCTAAAGCATCTATCTGCTCTGTTACGCGCATCGTGCCAATACTAGAAGTAATATAGGATCCTACTTTACCAGCCATAATAATAGAAGTAAAGGTAGGGGCGAATTCTAAAATTACCGATTGTCTCGTGGCAAAACCAATAAGATTTCTTGGGATCAATGGGTTCGTCATATTTAAGGCGGTTTGTATGGCGACAACACCTCCAATAAAGAATGATATAAATATGATGATTCCTAAAGAGCCGTAAATAAGTTCATCGATCTCTTTAAGAATAAGTGATTTCATTATTCTCCACTTTGTAGGTTTCTTAAAAACCTCACGTATCATAATAAAATAACTGCCAATGGATGCTAGGTAGTTCATTAATTAATAGAATCTAGTTGATGTAAAAATAATAATATTAAACCGTTTGTAACTTGTTATTGTAAGAAAAGAAAAAAGAAGTACATAAGCCGCTATTTTCATCTCTTTTTATTTTAGTAACTTTCTTAGGTTGGATTTAACTTTTAATTCAATTATAAAATTATTTATTTCTTTACTTTTAGCACTTAAATTATTTCTGATGAATTATAAGAATTCTGCTGTAGGTTTATTTACAGCATTTATGTGCTTCACGAGTGTTGCAGTGTTAGCACAACGAAAATCAAAAAAAGATAAAGAAGAGAAAACGGTCCTGACAGCTCCCTTTGTACGACCAAAATTGGTCGTGGGGATTGTTGTAGATCAAATGCGTTATGATTACTTAACGCGCTTTTATGATCAGTATGGTGATGGTGGTTTCAAACGTTTAATGAATGAAGGTTTTAATTGCAAAAACAATCATTTTAATTATGCGCCAACATACACGGGGCCAGGTCATGCCTCTGTATATACAGGTACGACACCAGCAACACATGGTATAATAGGAAATAACTGGTATGATAAACAAATAGACAAAGAAGTGTATTGTGTCTCTGATGCAACGTATAGTTCTGTAGGAACTACTTCAAATGCAGGGCAAGTTTCTCCTTTTCAAAATGCAGTAACTACCGTAACTGATGAGCTGCGTTTGCATACACAGATGAGAGGTAAAGTAATAGGAATAGCACTTAAAGATAGAGGTGCCGTTTTACCAGCAGGACACACGGCAAATGCTGCATATTGGTTTCATGGCAAAGATGAAGGACGTTGGATTACCAGTAGTTTTTACAGAACCGATTTGCCAAAATGGGTATTAGATTTCAATGCATCTGGGAAAGCAACGTCTTATAAAAAACCTTGGAATACTTTAAAAAGTATAGATTCTTATGTAGAAAGCGGAACAGATGATAATGCTTATGAAGGAAAATTTAAAGGAGAAGTAAACTCTTCTTTTCCTCATGATATTCCTGCGCTTTGGGATGAAAATGGTCAGTATGACCTTATTAAAGCTACGCCTTATGGGAATAGCCTAACGGCAGATTTTGCTATTGCAGCTTTAGATGGGGAGAATTTAGGAGCCGATGCTATTACCGATTTTCTTGCAGTTAGTTTTTCAAGTACGGACTATGTAGGTCATATGTATGGGGTTAACTCTAAAGAGGTAGAAGATACCTACTTGCATTTAGATGCAGATTTGGAACGCTTATTAACGACCCTTGATGATAAGGTTGGAGTAGGAGCATATACGGTGTTTTTAACAGCTGATCATGCCGCAGTAGATGTGCCTTCTTATCTTAAGGATCAAAAGGTACCGGCAGGTTATACCGATAGTAAAGCGGTAAAAGAGAAGTTTGCTGCGTTCTTAAAGTATACGTATGGTACGGAAGATATTGTAAAAAATATCTCTAATAGTCAAGTATTCTTAGATTATAAGATTGTAAAGAATTTAGATTTAGAATTAAGAGAAGTAGAAGAGCAGATTGCTAATGAGTTCATGTCATATGGTATCTATGAGCGGGTATTTACAGCGCAGCAAATGTTAGAGAATAACTATACACATGGAGTTCCTTACATTATTCAAAACGGATATAATCCGCAACGTTCTGGAGATGTTATGTTGGTATTAAAACCCAATTACATTCAATATGGTACTACAGGGTCTACGCATGGTTCTCCTTATAAGTATGATACACATGTTCCTTTATTGTTTTTTGGTCAGGGAATAAAACAAGGGGCTACAGTAGCTCCTACAGAAATTCCAGATATTGCACCGACAATATCGGTAATGCTAGGTATTGCTTTCCCTAATGGCACTACAGGAAAGCCAATTGCAGAAGTTTTAAAATAACTGCTTTTTAATTCCTTGCCATCTCAGGTTACGAATAAATTTACCCTCTTCTGGATGTACCATGAAGGGGGTTTTTTGTTTTTTAGCATGGAAATACCCCTTCATATTATCAAAAAAGGCGTGTAGCTTTCGCTGCTTCATAGCCATTTTTAAAGATGCGATAAAGGTAATGGTGAATCCATATTGCATGGTGTACATTGCTTTCCCTTGGAGCTGTTTGGCTTTCTTATTGTAAGCATTACCTGTTGGGCGTAAATGTTTCACATTTAAACCTTCTAATGTAATAATATCAAAACCATGAAACTGGGCCAACAATTCATCAACAGTATCCCAGCCCATAGCATTTTTGAGTCCACCTATAGCTGTATAGCAAGCCTTAGAGTAGGCTTTAAAGGCACCTCTTACGTGTTTTTTGTGCATCGGGTGGTTCAGTTGCCAATCTCCTGATTTAGTCTCTTCAAATACAAAACCACCCACCACACCAGCGGTATTGTTAGTTTCAAATACGGAGGCTACCTCAGAAAAATAATTATGCGGAAGTATTAAATCAGCATCTAGCTTTACAATAAAGTCATACGCATTATCTAAGAGTTGTGTTCCTTTAGTAAAGGCATTGATAACTTTACTTCCAGGCATGTGTTCTGTAGAGGAGAGCGTATTTAGTTTCGTTATAAACGGATATTGCGCGGTAAATTGATCAATAATCATTTCCGTATGGTCTGTAGAGTTATCATTCACCACAATTACTTTTTCAGGTAAGAGAGTTTGCAATACTAAAGACTGCAAAGTTCCTTCTAAAAAATCTTGCTCATTATGTGCGGGAATAACTACGTAATACTTCATCAATTTTTTAAGGCTTAAGGTGTAAATATCTAATTATTATTTTGCTTTTTGTCGAAGCTGAATTACCTAAAAATGAAATTTGCGGACAAAAAAATCAGTTTTTTTAGGTCAAATATCGGATTAAAAACCCTTTTTTTCGATGAAATACACCTTTTTCGTAAAAACCTATGATTTTTTATTAGTTATTCTCTAGGAATAAATAGTGAATTTTGTCGAAGATATTAACCCCTTTATCGAAATAGTTATGAAAAATAATTTAACCTACAACGTGTTTTTTGCAACAATGATTGCATTTTCATGCTACACTACTCAAGCACAAGATTCTGATAGAATGTCAAAATCTGAAAAAATTGAAAACACGAAACGAAATGAAAATTTTAAGACTTTAAAGAACTTAGGATATTCAGAAAAAGAAATATATGAAGATTTGGGTAATGCCAATTTTTTAAGTGAAAACTATGAGACGGCATTATACTGGTACACAAAACTTTTTAAGTTGAGTGATGGTGCTGGTGTAAAAGATAGCTATGTAGAGCGTTACCAATTTGCCATGAAAAAAAGTGGTCATGGAAAAGCAACAGACTTTTCTAAGGATAAAAATTGGGTTGCTTCGGTAAAATCTGATTACTATGTAGAAAAATCAAGAGAGCAAAAATTCAATGACTTTTATATTAACCCTACGGCAAGTAAAAAGTCTATAGAAGATTTTGTAGCTAGAGAAACAAGAGCAGCTATTACTTCAGAAAACAAAGTTAACAGCAAGCAAGAAGAATTGCAAATTGCAATTACTCCAGATGGTACTGCGGCCTACTTTACAAAAGCAGTGTATGTAAAACCAGAATACGGTGTTTTTTCAAAAAAAGAATTAGTACATAAAATATTTAAAGCAGAAAAAGTTTCGGGACAATGGAAAACGGTAGAAGAAGTTGCCTTAGGTCCTAAGAATTCATCTTCAATGCATCCAGCAATTTCAGAAGATGGTAAACGATTATTTTTTGCGTCAGACATGCCTGGTACTTTTGGTAAGTTTGATATATATGTAGCAGACTTAAAATCGAACGGTAAGTTTGGAACTGCTAAAAATTTAGGAAAGAAAGTCAATACAGATGAAAATGATCTGTATCCAAATATTGTGGGAGGGACTTCGCTATTTTTCGCCTCAAACGGGCATAAAGGCTATGGGGGACTAGATGTTTTTATGGTGGAAGTAGCTAATAACAGGGTTGGCGCTTCAGTCAACCTTGGTAGTCCCATTAACAGTTCAAAAGATGAATTCTCATTAGATATAATGAATAAAAACGGAACAGGTTATGTGTTAATCAACCGTGGAAAAGATAATGGCGCTGTAGAGCGTGTAGCCTTCAGTTATTCTAAATCAAGAAATGGTTTTACCCCAGAAACTAAAGATGATGGCATATTAGAAGCAATGAATACAGAGTCTAAAATTAATTATGCGACCTCAATATTTGAAGATAAGTAGCCCCAACTGCTTACCAGATAATACATAATACTCCCCAAGGTATTAGCGATTACAAAATAAACCCCACAAAAATCCCCAAAGATGAACAACGTAACTAACATATCGAACAAAATCACACTGGTACTTATATTTCTAGTAATAATGAGTTTCCAGTCTGCAATCGGTCAAGAAGAGGCCACTGCAAATTTTGGTACAAAAACAACGTATCATAATCAATTGTTCTTTAACAGATTCTTAATTAATCCTACTTTTTCGTTGGTAAGAGAAAACAAATCTTACGTAAACATTTTACATAGAAATCAATACAGCACTTTTGAAGATAACAATCAAAACTACTTTATAGGTTTTAGTAATAAGATTAATGATCATACGGCACTAGGTTTAGGGGTATACAGCCAATGGTCGGGAGTAGTTCAAGAATTTGGTTTTAATGCAAATTATGCAACGTCTGTTCAATTAGGAGATAAAAGTAGCCTAACCTTCGGGACAAATGTTACTTATTTTAGTGATGGTTTAGATAGAAATCGTGTGGTAGCAGATGAAAACGATCCGCAATTGGCGCAAGCTCAAAAGGAAAGTAAAATTGCTATTCAGCCAGGGGTGACCTTATCAATTGGGAAATTTGATTTTAGTGTATATGCACAAGATTTATTTAAATACAACCAATCTACAAACGAGTTTTTAACCAACTTTAATGATAAAAGTATTAAAGCTGCTTTACAGTACACACATACAATGGGGACAACTCGGGGGTTGTTTGCGAACGGTAGGTTTACACCTATGATTCAAGTGGCACGTAACAGTGATAATAGTTTTACCTATGTAGGTTCAATGGTTTTGGAATTACCAAAATACGGATGGTTGCAAACTACTTTTGATGCAGATTATGGGCTTTCTGCTGGGTTTGGGTTTAATTTAAATGATAAAATGTCTTTGGGGTACTTAATGGAAAAAGACGTGGCAAATACACAAGCAGATTTAGGGTGGAATCATGAGTTATCTGTAGCGTATACATTTAAGAACAATAAAAAGACCTTAGCAGATTACGTTGATAACTCTCAAGATAGTAAAGTAGATGCTATCATTAGAAACTATGAAGAGCAGATTTTAAAATTGATGTCTGCACAGGAACAACAAACTAAAAAGTCAGAGATAGAAAATGGGGTTGATGACACAGAGCGTGTTGTTCCTGTTAAAGCGAAGAAAGGAATTCCTAAAAAGAGTAGAAAAACAATAGAAAGAGGAGCAGGTTCTAGCGGAATGGCTTTTAATGAGCCAACAGAAGCAATAGAAGATGTAAATTCTTTAGCGTATCAAAATAGCTTAATATTAGATGAGTTAATCTACAGATTAGATTCTTTAGAGTCTACTAGAAACCAAGAGTTCGAAAGAAGATTTGAGGATATTGTTAGAGTTCTTAAAAATGAAATCCAGACAGCGGGTACCACAAAATCAAATACGGCAATTGCACAGAAGGCTTCTTTTAATAACCCCAATGAAGTAATTGCTTCTACAAAAGCAGAAATTAAAAAGGTATACGCCATTAATAATGATCATACGAGTAAGACTTACGAAAAGTTACCAATAAAAGTTTTAAACGAAGCTGATATTGTAGGGGTAAAAACAGGATTTTATGTGATAGCAAATGTGTATAAAACAGAGAAGTATTTAAATGCTTTCATGAAGAATCTTCAGAATAGAGGCTTAAGTCCTAAGAAGTTTTATAACAAAGAGAACGGTTTGTTCTATGTGTACTTAGCAGACTACGAAGTGAAGCAAGAAGCAGAAACAGCTTATGTTTCTAACTTAAATGGGAAATACAATGATGAAAAATGGATCATGCAAGTTGATACTATGAATTCTACGGCTACTGCAGTGAACATGTATGAGGACTAGAAAATAAAAAATTACATATTTGGGATAGTACGCTTTAATTGGGAAAATAAAAACTATTGAAATTACTAAGATTGATAAAACAGTCGCTGTAATTTTGATAGTTTTTTGCGTTTAAAAGGTCTTTTTCTAAGTGTAAAATAACTTTTCGACCAAATGCACACCTTTTAAAAAAACAGTTATTTTATTGAAATACATATAGTTATAGATGAAATGCTATGCAGTTCATCGAAACGTATTTAAACGTAGGAAAAAGATTACTAATTTTTGCTAGGTTTGTAGAATAATTATATAAATTTAGAAAAGTTAATCTAAATTATCAGGAGTTTTTAATCTTGAGTTGTTATAGTAGTAACAGATATAATTTAGCAATGTTTAATCAAAAATGAAAAGCTTATAAAATAGAATTTTACATTTTCCCAAATCCCCCAAATAAATGAAACCTAACAAAAACCTTCAGTTTCCTCACCGAGGACACGACATTCTTTTTCAGAAAATCAAAGAAAATCTTAGTAAGTTCCTAAGAGGAATTAAATCGTTGAAAGCACATAAACTCCAGTTTTATTGGCAATGATTTTCTATTTCATACAATTTTAATTGCTAGAATTTAAGGCACTTTGCTATAAAATTTCGATCTTAAATTAGTCCCCCTTTATTTTTAAGATTCTAATTATATAGTTGCTATAAGGATAATTCCCCCAAATTATCTCACTAGAATATTGTCTTTTTTTAGCGCTTTATCTAAAACAATTTTTAATTGTTAATGTCTTTTGTTGCCCAAACATTAAGGATGTTAGCACCCCAAAAACCCCCACAATATGCAATCAAATGTTCTAAAAATCATGATCATTGATAACGATACACGGTCTCATGAAGGCTATCGTTATTTCTTTGAAACCTACACGGATTATGCGCTTGCCGGAATTTATACTTCGGTAAATGACGCCCTAAAAGAATTTAACTCTGTAATGCCTGATATTATTGTATCAGAAGTTGCAATTCCAGATTTAAATGGAATTGATGCTATTCAATATTTCAGAAAATTAAAAGCAGATATAAAAGTTATCATGTTAAGTGCAGATAGCGATTTTGAACAAGTAAAAAAAGCATTTAAAAATCAAGCTAATGGGTATTTAACGAAACCCCTTACTAATGCTAGGCTTCACCACGCTTTAGATTCTATAAAGTTTGAAGGTGCAGCTATGAGTCATGATATTGCCTCAAAGTTAATCTCTATGTTTCAAAGTAAATCTTATGATTCTTTTTCCAAAAGAGAAAATCAGATTATAGAATTTCTTTGTCAAGGAAGTACCTATAAAATGATTGCCGAACGATTATTTATTACAGCAAGCGCTGTTAATTTCCATATACAGAACATCTATGTAAAGCTTAATGTGAACTCTAAATCTGAAGCTTTGGTTAAGCTAAGAGAGATGGAGTTGAAAGAGGCTTGCTAGTTCATACAATTTAATTTCAGTTTGATTACTTTTTCGGGTAGTATGCCAGTACTACCTGGAAAAGTTTTTTTATTTACTCAAATTATCTGCTAAGTGTTGTGCTAAAGCCACCATGGTTAAAGTTGGATTCCATGAGGCACCAGTGGGCCATAAGGCGGCACCGGTAACATATACATTTTCTATATTTTTTAGTTTGTAATGTACATCTACCACTCCTTCATTTTTTTGATCACTAATCCAAAGTGTGGATGCTTCATGCACTAGAGCTGGAACTCTATAGCTTTTGTCTGTAGGTCTTTGGTTCTCCCATTTTTTAGTTATAGTATCCCAATACTCCACCATTTTTTTTCCTTTGGGCGATAGGATTTCTTCCAAGGTTGCAAAAGTAGTTTTGTCCATAGAATTCCATACGTTCATATCATTAGTATTAGCAATGACTTGTAAAGTAGCATTGGTTGTTGGGTCTAAATCTGCATTTTTCAAAAACCAGTTTTTTTTATTTTTATAATCTAGTTCTCCGAGGGTAGCGCAAACAAATACAACATGATCTTTTGAAGATAATAATTGCTCTTTAGTTGCAGTGGCTACTACATCTGGCATATTTATTAATGCAGTTTTGATGTTTTTATTCGGATTTTTATCTGATAATGCAGTTAGTTGAATGTGAAACTGGCCTTCATGGCCTCTTTCTGGGTTTACGCCTGCAATGTAAAATGCGCCTAGTTCTAATTCTGCTACCTCATGAGCAAAATCAAAATGTGCTCTTGGGATTCTGGCAATGATTGCAGAAACAAAATGTGATGTAAATCGTTTGCCTACGTTTTGTAGTTTCGGAAAGGAATTTTGAATTAAGGTAGTGGGAGGTAGAGTTCCCATGGCAAGAATTAATTTAGCATCTCCTATAGAGACAATACCTCTAGAGGTATCCAATGCGGTTGGGCAATTGCCTTGGGCTATAATTTTGTTAACAAGGCAATTTGTGACTATATGCACCAAAGCACCTTCTCCTTTTTTGAATAATTCTTTTTGTTTTTCTGCGATCTCCAAAAGTTTGCCTGGTACGGAGAATTTGGAGAAATCTAAGTCAACTACGTCAGGGGTTTTTACGGCTAATGGTGCAGCAAAAGTTCTTGTGATTTCTTTAATTTTAAAGGAATTTTTATCTAATTTTTCTTGAATCTCTTTTTGTAATACACCATATACTGGTTTGCTTTTAATGGGGGTATCAATTTGATCTGTAGGTACTACATTTAGAAGTTTTTCGGCTGCAGCAAAATATTTATGAGCATTGGCAATGACTTCTTTGGGCCAATTAATCATTTCTTCTTCAGTGGGTCTGGGACACCAAGCACTCCACAATGTAGAACGCCCACCAAAAAATGGCAGCATTCCATGCTGCCATTTGATATATGCTCCTTCTGTGGTTTTTTTGGATAAGGTCCAAGGGTATGTTTCGCTTAAACCTCCAAGTGTTTTTTTGTAGGGTAAAGGTAAATTTTGAAAGTGCTCCGGTAAAAAGAATTCCCCACGCTCCAAAATAAGTATTTTAGCGAATGGATTTTTGGTTAATGTTCTTTCTACAAAAGCAAGACAGCAAAAACTCGAACCTATTACTATAAAATCAAACTGCTCAGTTTCTCGTATGTTTTTCCAATCAGACTTAGTGGTAAAAAACACATGATTCATTACGTCTTGGCCTGTTGGTTGTTGAGGTCCTGGTGTTGGGAATCCATAATTATAATTTGCATTAGTATCGTTTTTCTTCATGGGTATAAAGTTGCAGTTTTAAAATCTACAATAAATATAGACATGTGATATGAACTACAGGGCGTCTATACTATAATTACGACATAATGGTTTTTAAGCTTTCATAGAATTATTTGGCATACGCACCAGAAGAATAGGTTAGTTCATAGCTGTGGGTATAAATCTCAAATACAATACCAAATGGATCTTCTACATAACACATTTTAAAAGGTTTGTCTTTAGGGTAATATTCACGAATAGCCATTCTTTGTTTTCCGCCATGTGCTTTCACCTTTTCTACCAGGCCCTCAATGTCGGGGTCTTGTATGCAAAAATGAAAAAGGCCTGTGTTGAACGGACTAAATTCTGGCGCTTCTTTAATGCCTTGTGGAAATGAAAATAATTCCACCCCGATGCCATCAGATGTAGCTAAATGGGCAATCTCAAAAGTTTCCCAAGCATCACCAAATACATCAATACACATTTGTCCAATGGCCGTATCTGTTTCTTTTGTAACAGTAGAGGGTTCCATAATTACATACCAGCCCATTACTTCCGTATAAAAGCTAACGGCTTTTTTAATATCAGGAACGGTAATGCCAATATGTGAAAACGATTTTGGATATTCTTTTTTAGTGGTCATAAGATTAATTTTAACGCAAAATAAATTTATATTTGCCTTAAATGAAATAACTTACCTAAAAGTCACTTAGTTACCCAAACGAGTAAATTGCTGATTTATAGTTATTTAATAGATGTTAAATGAATCCTAATTATTGTCCCCTAGATTATACCATGAATTTAATTGGTACCAAATGGAAGCCAATGGTGTTGTTCCATTTGTTAGAAGGAGCAGAGCGCTCTGGGGTTTTACAGAAGAAAGTTCCTGGAATTTCTAATAAAATGTTTACACAAACGGTAAGAGAATTAGAAAAAGACGGGTTAATTTCTAGAGAAATATATCCAGTTGTGCCTCCTAAGGTAGAATATGCTTTAACTGCGAGGGGAAAATCACTAAAAGCTATTTTAAAAAGCTTAGATCAATGGGGCTTAGAAGATAAGAAGGGTATTTAATACGTACCTATAATGGTTCAACCCGTTATTAAACCATTATAGATCGATCGTCTTAAATTTAATGGTCCAAGATAATTATGCGTTCCTCTTTAACAACTCCTTTTCCACCAGCCATTAGTTGGGTAATCTTACCTTTTTCAATAGTTAGGTCTACCTTAATTAAACTAGGGGATGGATGTTTCATAAAATTGCCTTGTAGAATCCTGTAGTGTTTTTCGTGTATGTGCATAACATCATGCAGATAACAAGCCAAAGGCCCAGCTGCCATCCCTGTAGCCGCTTCTTCAGGGATGCCATAACTAGGCGCAAACATTCTGGTGGTAGCGTGACCGTTACGGTCAGAGGTGTCTACTGTAAAGGCGTAATACCCAATAGCCTCTAGTTCTTCACTCAACCCTTGGATGAGCTCAAAATCTGGTTGTAAATTTTTAAGAAGTTCCGGGTTTTTGAGGGGGATAATAATAAAAGAATTTCCGGTATGTACCAGTTGTATGGAGGTATTGGGGAGTACATCTGATTTTTTGAGCTTTAAAGAATTTAGGATGCGTGCTTCGTAGGTTTCTAAGGAGGTATATTTTGGTGCTAATTGCTCCATAAAGGCATCTTCTCCTATAATTTTTATTTTTCGAGGTCCGTCTATAGTCTCCTTTGAGGAATTTGCGTCTTGTAATAAATCTTTTTGCTTCAAATATGAAAACGTAGCAACCGTTGCATGTCCGCAATGCGCAATCTGTTTGGTGGGTGTATAGAAGTCTAATTTAAAGGCTTCTGAAGCGGAATTGGATACAAATGCTGTTTCAGATAATCCTACTTTCTTAGCTATTTCTAATTTGTTTTCAGGGCTGAGGTGGTCTGCATGAAGTACAACGCCTGCAGGGTTGCCTCCTTCGTTATTGGCGGTAAAAGCATTAATGATTTGTACGGTGATTGTTTTTGATGGGTCCATATAGGTATATTTTAAGGATATAACTAAGAGACGTAGGCTTCTTAAAAAAGACGTAGTTATTCAGCATTTTTTTCAAAATTTAACAAAGTCCCCTTAGGATCCGTTTCAAGATTGGGGCAATCCAATAAATCTTTCTTTAGGATTTGTTTCGCTTTTTGTACTCGAGACTTTGTACCAGAATAGGAAATATTTAACTGATCTGCGACCTCTTTTTGAGAGTAATCTTGAAAAGCAGTTAAGAGGATTACTTCTCGGTGTACTTTTGAAAGCGATGCTATTTTCTGATTGATGCAATTGCTTAAATTGGAATAAGCAAAACTATCGACATCGTTTTCCGGAAGCTCTAAATTTGTTAGACTCAGGGGTGATTTTTTTGATTTTCTAAAATGATCGATGAGGGTGTTTCTAGCAATTTGATATACCCAACTTGTTAGTTTAGACGTGTGCTTTAGTTGGTGAATTTTTGTTTGCACTTTTAAAAACACCTCTTGATGCAGGTCTTTAGTAAGATCCTCGTCTTTTAATTGAGAAAACATAAAAGCAAATAATTCCTCGTTAAGATCATCCCAAATTATACTTATGTCATCTTTCACAGTGGCTTATTTAGCTTAGTTTTAAACCTAAGAAGTTCTGTTTGCTTCAGTTAAAGATAAGTAATTGTTCTTCCCTAGCGTCATATAATACACAGGATATAGAAAAGCCATAATGGAAAGAGCTAATAGAAATTTCAATTCGATCTGCAAGAAGGCTTTGGTGGCTAAGAAAATTAATACGGATCCTATAATTAGGGGCATTACGAAACTACCATATTTGAAACCTGATAACCGAAGTGTTTTGGTTTCATCCGCTTTCACGGTAACCGTTAGTTTTTGACTGGTACGGGTATTTATTTTTGCAATAACATCATAGCTACCTGGAGTAAGTTCCAGATCTAAGGTTTTACCATTTGCTATATCCCCTTGCTTTGTGCCATCAATATAGAGTTCTATGAGTCTTGCTTTATTGTTCCATTCAGAAATACGTTGTACTTGTAACTTTGCCATGTCTATTGTAAAATGAGAAATACCTTCTCCGAAGATACTAGAAATATGAAGAAAGGCATGGTGACTAAAAAAAATTATATACGTTCTGCGTATACCATATAATACCTAGGGGTAAATTTTCTAAGTAAAGGCCTAAAGCCTATTTTATTTACAGGATTCGTAAATTTAATACGGTCTACAATTTTCCAACCTGCTTTTTCCAAAAGCCAATCAAACTGCCAATCTTCAAATTCATGATAATGACGGTCCCATGTATCTGTCTTACTCTGGTAGGCGGGGGAGAACCATAAACGCATAGGAATACTAGCCACTAATTTATCGGCTTTTATCTCTCGTAATACATTGAAAGGAGCTATTAAGTGCTCAAAAATCTCGAAAGCAGTTACCACTTCAGCATCAGAGGCAGTTACAGAGGAGAAGTCTAGATCTAAATCTTCTCCTTTTGTATTTGCAATTTCATAGCCATGTTCTACCATGATTTTTGAAAACGGATTCGCTACACCTAGATCAAGAATAGGCTGCGATGTGGAAACATGCTTTTTTAAAAAGTTTAAAGTATGTTCAAATCGCTTGTTCGGAAAGGTGTTTTCGTACATGTAAAAAAAGGCTGTTAGTGTCTGTAAACAATGGCGTTTATATTCATTCCTGCGCCAACGCTTGCAAATATAACAACATCTCCTTTTTCAATCGACTGATTTTCTATTTTTCCGTGTCTCACCATATCAAATAGGGTAGGGATGGTAGCAACAGAGCTATTTCCGTTTTCCCTAATATTCATAGGCATAATTCCTTCTGGCATTTGCATCCCATAAGATTTATAAAAGCGTTTTACAATGGCTTCATCCATTTTTTCATTCGCTTGGTGTATGAATATTTTTTTAACATCGGTAATCTCTAGTCCGCTACTATCCAAACAATCTCTCATAGCTTGCGGTACATTAGTTACTGCAAATTCATAGATCTTACGACCATGCATTTTAATGTAGTTGGTACCTGTCGTATTTTCTTTGGAATAAGAAGGGCCAAAAAATAAGTAGTTTGCTTCCTCGTAAGCGTAAGTGGCAGAAGCATGTGCTAGTATTTCGCCATTCGTATCAGAGGCTTCAATAATTGTAGCTCCTGCACCATCGGCATAAATCATAGAATCACGATCATAATCATCTACAATACGTGAAAGGGTTTCAGCGCCAATTACCAAACATTTTTTGGCAATACCACTTTTAATAAATGCGTTGGCTTGTATTACACCCTCTATCCATCCTGGACACCCAAAAAGAAGATCATAGGCGACACATTTTGGATTCTTTATTTTTAAATGATGCTTTACACGGGTTGCCAAACTAGGCAAGGTATCCCCTTGAGATGTACCGTGTTTTATATCGCCAAAATTATGAGCGAAGATGATGTAATCTAAAGTTTCTTTATCAATTCCTGCATCAGCAATTGCTTTTTCAGCAGCAAAGAAGGCAATGTCAGAAGTATTTAAATCTTCGGTAACATAGCGCCTCTCTTCAATACCCGTTATTGCTTTGAATTTTTCAATGATTACTTCATTGGAATGTCCAAAAGCGGTTCCGTCCGTATTTAAAAAATTGTGGTTGTTAAAGCTACTATTTGCTGTTAAAACAGGTGGTATATATGATCCTGTTCCTGTAATTCCGATTTTCATTTTTTTGGTATTCATTTAATCTGCACCAAGTTACTAAAATTTCGATTAGTTGCTATGCATGCATAGTAAAAATAATGATGTTCAACAGTAATGTTTGTTTAAATTGAGTGCATAAAAAAAGCCTCTTCATGATGTTGAAGAGGCTTTAAGTATTGATTTTATTGGTGTTTTTACGCTTCCATATAGGCTTCCATAGGAGCACAAGTACAAATTAAATTACGATCTCCATATGCATCGTCAACACGTCTAACCGATGGCCAGAACTTATTATCAGAGACAAACTCTAATGGGAACGCAGCTTTCTCTCTGCTATATGGAAATTTCCATGCATCTGCGGTAACCATTTTTAAAGTATGTGGAGCATTTTTAAGTACGTTATCTACATCATCAGCAGAAGCTTCATTAATTTCTTTTCGAATAGAAATCATAGCATTACAAAAACGATCTAATTCTGCTAAGCCTTCACTTTCAGTAGGCTCTATCATAACTGTTCCTGCTACAGGAAAAGATACGGTAGGTGCATGAAAACCATAATCCATTAGACGTTTAGCAATATCCGTAACTTCAATTCCATTTTGTTTAAATGGTCTGCAATCTAATATCATTTCATGTGCTGCTCTACCTTTTTCACCAGTATATAAAACTTCGTAATTTCCACTTAAACGATGTTTGATATAGTTAGCGTTTAGAATGGCAATTTCTGTAGAATGTCTTAGGCCTTGTTCGCCAAGCATTTTTATATAACCGTAAGAAATTAAACATACCAAAGAGCTACCCCAAGGAGCTGCAGAAATAGCACTGATGGCTTTTTCGCCTCCAGTTTTAATGACAGGATTGCCTGGTAAGAAAGGTACTAATTGTTCTGCAACGCAGATAGGCCCAACTCCTGGTCCACCACCACCATGAGGTATAGCAAAGGTTTTGTGTAAATTTAAGTGGCAAACATCGGCACCAATCGTAGCAGGATTTGTTAATCCTACTTGTGCATTCATGTTGGCACCATCCATATATACTTGTCCGCCGTTATCGTGAATAAGTTTTGTAATATGTTTTATAGAAGATTCAAAAACACCATGCGTAGAAGGGTATGTAACCATTAAGGCTGCAAGATTATCAGCGTGTTTTGCTACTTTTTCTTGTAGGTCTGCAACATCTATATTTCCTTTTTCATCGGTTTTAGTAACCACTACTTTCATACCGGCCATTACGGCAGAAGCCGGATTTGTACCGTGTGCAGAAGCAGGAATTAAACAAATATTTCTGTGGGTCTCATTGCGCGATTCATGGTACGCACGGATCACCATTAATCCAGCATATTCTCCTTGTGCACCAGAATTTGGCTGTAAAGAGGTACCTGCAAAACCAGTAATTACATTTAAGTCGGCCTCTAATGCTTTTAACATTGTTTGGTAGCCTTCCGCTTGATCTATCGGAGCAAATGGGTGAATGTTACCCCACTGTGCTGAACTTAAAGGTAGCATTTCTGAAGCAGCATTTAATTTCATGGTGCAAGATCCTAAAGAAATCATGGAATGATTTAAAGCTAAATCTTTACGCTCTAATTTTTTAATATATCGCATCATTTCAGTTTCTGAATGGTACGAGTTAAACACTACATTTTCTAAGTAAGGAGATGTTCTTTGAGAAGCATTTGCTATGGCAGAAACATCTTTTAAAGCATCAATAGCAATAATTTCTTTGCCTAGAGCTACAGCAAATATTTCAACAACTTTTTGAAGGTCTTCTAGAGAGGTAGCTTCATTTATAGCAATAGAAATGGTTTGATCATCACTATATAAGAAGTTGATTTCATTTTTCTCCGCAACAGGCTTCACTAAAGTCGCATCTGCTTTAACGGTAATAGTATCAAAATAAGAAGTGTTTATTTGGTATACGCCTAATTGCTCTAGCGCATCGGCTAGTGTCGCTGCTGAGGTATGCACTTGCGTAGCAATATACTTAATCCCTTTTGGACCGTGGTATACCGCATACATCCCTGCCATAACTGCTAGTAAAACTTGAGCCGTACAGATATTAGACGTCGCTTTATCACGTTTAATATGCTGCTCTCTAGTTTGCAATGCCATACGTAATGCAGGATTGCCATCGGTATCTTTAGTAACGCCTATAATACGTCCAGGAATACTTCTTTTATACGCTTCTTTTGTTGCAAAAAAGGCAGCATGTGGCCCACCATATCCTAAAGGAATTCCAAAACGCTGTGTGGTACCTACCACCACATCGGCACCAAATTCTCCCGGAGGTGTTAACAATGCCAAACTTAAAATATCTGCAGCAACTGCAACTTTAATATCTTGTTCTTTTGCTTGGGCTACAAAACTAGAATAATCATTTACTTGTCCATGCTTACCAGGGTATTGTAAAATAGCGCCGTAAAAGTCCGTGCCAAATTCAAAAGTTTCATGGTTTCCAATTACTAATTCTATGTCTAAAGGAATAGCTCTTGTTTTTAACAGCGATAGTGTTTGAGGTAGAATTTCTTCGGATACAAAAAACTTAACTACATTGTTTTTCTTTTGCTCCCTACTTCTTACTTCATACAACATGGTCATTGCCTCTGCCGCAGCGGTGCTCTCATCTAAGAGTGATGCATTTGCCAGTTCCATTCCTGTTAAATCACAGATCATGGTTTGGAAGTTAAGTAACGCTTCCAATCTACCTTGGGCAATTTCTGCTTGGTACGGCGTGTATGCGGTATACCATCCTGGATTTTCAAGAATATTTCTTTTAATTACAGAAGGCGTTAAACTCTCATGATATCCTAAACCGATATACGTGGTAAATACTTTGTTTTTTTCAGAAAGATTCTGAATGTGTTCTAAAAACTTATGCTCACTCATAGGCGCTTCAAGCGCAAGTGGCGTTTTTAAACGAATATCATTCGGAATGGTTTCGTAAATTAATTGTTCTAGGTTTTCAACACCAACCGTTTTAAACATGTGCTGGAGGTCTTCTTCTCTGATGCCAATATGGCGCGATGCAAACACGTCTGTCTTCATTAATTATGCAGTTTTTCTTAGAATTAGTCACAACAAAAATAACGATTAATTTACTCAAAATGGGGAATTTAGAAGGTCCGTTGGTTAAAGTTTTTAACTAAAAAGAGAGGTTATAAACAGTTTGTTTATTTTTGTTTAATGAAGTTTCTCAAGCGACTTTTCGATTTTTATCTAGATGCGAGTATTCACGTTGCATTTGCCGTGTTTGCTTTAATGGAGGTAACCGCTATTTTGTTGAACATTTCCATAGATTGTCACTTGAAGTTTTTTGTTTTTTTTGGGACGATGACAGCCTACAATTTTGTCAAGTATGGGGTAGAAGCAAAGAAATATGTTTTGGTAGCCAATAGATACCATAAGAACATTCAGTTTTTTAGTATTATCGCGTTACTTATTGCGGGGTATAGCGCTTTCTATTTAAATGCCAATGAGTGGTACTTAATGGTGGTATTGTTCTTTTTAACAGGACTTTATGCCGTGCCCTTGTTGCCACATACTAAAAATCTAAGAAGTTTATCCGGACTCAAAATATTTATTGTAGCGGTTGTTTGGGCAGGGATTACGGTAGTGCTGCCTAGTTTTGAAAAGCCAAATGTAATTCCTTGGGATGTGGCTATAGAAACCATACAGCGCATTTTACTGGTATTGGTTTTACTCGTGCCTTTTGAAATTCGGGATTTAAAATATGATGATGAGGCTTTAAAAACCTTACCACAACGCTTTGGAGTCCATAAGAGCCTAATATTCGGGGGTTTTTCGGCGATAGTACTTTATGGCTTAACCTTTTTGAAAGAAAATTTGACTCCTTTAGATGCCATATCGAAGGGGATTCTGTTTTTAATCCTAGGACACATTATGTTGTATACCAAAAAGAATCAAAGCAAATATTACGCATCTTTTTGGATAGAAGCAATTCCTATTTTCTGGTGGATTTCACTACTTTTGATAGTGAGATTACTTTAAGATACCGTTTCCTTTAATTTATTTTTCATCGCTTCTTTCTCCGTCTCCGACAAATTACTAAGCTTCGCTTTATCACATAGAGACGTAAGCACAGCATTTTTTTTAGAGTGAACAGAACAGGCTTTACAAATAAGAATATGAAATTTAAGCTTTACCTTTTCGTAAAAAGTAGCTTCGTCATATTGGGCTTTGTTGCAAATAACTGCAGCTTTATCACAAGAAATCATATATTAAACCAATTTTGATTAAGGCAATCCATCAAGGCCGTTCTTGACCTATGTATCATTACCCAAAGATTTGACGGATTAATTTCCAATTCATTACAAATATCTTCAGTACTTATTCCTTGAATTGTTTTCATTTTAAAAACTTGTCCTTGTTTTTTTGGTAATTTGCTGATGCAATTATGGATAGCAGAACCTAGTTCTTCATTTTCAATACCGTCATTTTCTAAAATGCTATAAGGATCTGCTACTTGCTCTTCTAGCCAATCACCATCGCTATCTACACTAGAGTTGTAGGTCATTCGTACTTCGGCTTTACCCTTGTTCGAATTAATTTTTCGATAATGATCAATAACTTTTCGTTTAAGGATAGAGATGAGCCAAGTACGCTCAGCAGCTTCTCCTTTAAAATTTTTAGCAGATTTTAATCCGGCTAAAAAAGTTTCTTGTACAATGTCTTTGGCTATTTCGGCATCACTAACACGAATTACGGCGTAGTTAAACAAGTAATCTGCATATTGATCAACCCATGTGTCTGGATGCAATGAATGTGAAGTCATAAACTTTTTTAGTAGTTTCAAATTTACCGAATTTTTTTAACAACAAAATAGTGTACTTTTAACTTTAAACAATATTTATGAAATACACAGTTTTTTTATTCTTTTTAGCGTTCATTAATTATAGTTGTTCGCAAATAAAATCAAAACCTATCACAGAAGTTTCACAAGACGAACTTAAAACTATTGTCTTAGTAGATGTAAGAACTCCAGAAGAGTTTAACGCAGGGCATTTAGAGCATGCGCTAAATATTAATTGGTTTGATACTGATTTTCAGAAACAGATTACAGAGCAGATTGCTAAGGATAAAACTGTTTATGTGTATTGTAAAGTAGGCGGCCGTAGTGCCAAAGCGGCAGACAAGTTAACAGCTTTAGGGTATACGGTGGTAAATTTAGAAGGTGGGTATGATACCTATAAGAAGGCTAAAGACTAGCTTATATTAATTCCTTTAGAGCACTTTCTATCGTGTTATATTTAAATTTGAATCCTGCGTCGTTTAGTTTTTGAGGAAGTACATTTCTGCTTTTTAAAATTAATTCTGTTTCTGTCTGGATTATTTTTGCTCCTATTTCCAAAAGAAATTTAGGTAAAGGAATGCCAAAGGGTATGTTTAGTTGCTTGCGAATGCTTTTCATCAAAATAGCATTGGTAACAGGTTCTGGTGCAACACAGTTCACAGCGCCAATTAAGTGGTCGTTTTTAATTATAAAGTTGATGCTCTCTAGAAAATCATTGATGTGAATCCAACTAAATTGCTGATTTCCTTTTCCTTGTGTTCCTCCAAACCCAATTTTTGCAAGTTTTACGATGGGCACTAAGGCCCCACCATGGGTCGCCAAGACAATAGAAGTGCGTAAGGCTACTTTCCGCGTGTTTGGTGTCGTTCTTGTATAAAATGCTTCTTCCCAAGCTTTAGCAACAGTTACAGAGAACCCTGTGCCAATTTCTCCTGTTTCCTCTGTCATTTCCTGGTTTAGCGCGTGCCTATAGATAGTAGCCGTAGAAGAATTTATCCACACTTTTGGTGGGTGTTTACTTTTAGAAATTACTTCACCCAATATTTTGGTTGCGTCTACACGAGAATCCATAATTAGTTTTTTATTTTCTGGGGTGTACCGGCAATCTACAGAGCGCCCTGCCATATTGATCAGCACCTCACAAGATGTAAATTCTTCTTTCCAAGGCCCAAGGGTTTTGCCATCCCAAGTTACATAGCGACAGCCATTTTTGATTTCGGTAGCACCTCGGGTAAGAATAACAATATCCGTAAATTTTGAAGCAAAATAGGTAGCAATCTCTTTTCCTAGAAAACCAGAACCGCCAGCAATAATCAATTTTTTCATCGATAATTTATTTCGTACAGGTGATGATATAATAACCGAAGCTACGCATATGTAAGCCAGATAATAAAGCAAAGAAAGATCCTTTTAAATTGTGATAGCTTTCTTTTTTTAAGTGCTTATTTTGGAATATGCTTTTTAAAGCAAAGCCAATGATAGCAAAAGGCACATGAAGTACAGAAGGGGCAACTCTAAAGGAAGCATCTTCTACTTCTACTTTAGAAAATCCTAGATCTTTTAATTCTTGAACAATCGTAGTTAGTGTTCCCAGTCTTTCCAAACTCCAGTGGTTGCATAGTTTTTGGTAGGCATATTTACCACCATGACATAGATCTTCTTCCTTAATTTTCAAAAAGGCATCTGCAATCACCAGTTTTCCATTTGGTTTTAAAATACGATACGCCTCTTTAAAAGATTGGCTGCTGTGCCCGGAGTGGCAAAAGCTTTCTATGGCGGTGGCAGCATCAAAAAAATTGGATTGGAAAGATGTGTGGTTGTAATTTTCTTTAAGGATAACTCCCTTCATTTTTTTTAGCAACTCATTCCCTTTCGCCACCTGAAAATTGGATAAGGTGACTCCAAAGGCTGTTAGTTTGTGGTGTTTTTTTAGCGCATATCGCATCGTGCCGCCCATACCACAGCCTAAATCTGCAAGTGTGTTTTTTGAATTAGAAAGGTCTAATTTTTTAAGTACCTGATTATTCATCTCATTCAGCATGGAATCTCTTTTGAAGGGGTTGGTTTTAAAAGGGATAAAATAGCCAAAATGCATGTTATAATCAGTACTCCAAAACTTATAATCTGCCGTGGCACCATTATAAAAACGGACCATCTCCATGCTGTTTTGTGAAGTTTCGGGGGCTGTAATTTCTGTTATACTTAGTAGCGTAGTTTCCATAGAGGTGCTTTTAAAGATTAAAAAATTGAATACAGTTGATGATTAGTAACCAAGTAAATACGACAGCAAAAAGCGTGAAGAGGCCGTTCATGAAATACCCACCAATTCTAAAGAGTGCTTTTTTAGGAATTTCATACATAGGATAGTACGCAACTTGCGTGGCTACTTTTCCGATCCAATAGGCGGCTATTAATCCCGTAATAGCAATAGCAAGTTTACTGCCATTCTGTAATTCTGCGGTCAATAAAATAGCCATTAACCCAAAAGAAAAGTTTAAGCCTTGAATATACCTGCCATAGGTTTTTGCTATTTCTTGGTTTAGGGGTTTTAATTGTTTTACATCCGTATACCAATCAAAAACTCTATGGCGTATGTAAGGGTAAATTAATGCGGTAAATATTTGGCCTAAGCCTCCAATGATAATGAGCCAATTTGGAACGTTATATTTCATAATTTATATATTTAGAACTTTCAGAAAATACTGAAAGTATAATTTAAATTTTTTTACTTAAGGTTTTCAGTAGCATCTTCGGTTTTAGAGCTGGTTAAAACGAGCATTTCGTTTTTTAGTGTTTTTGTGATGTATACAAAGTAGGCCGCTAAAGCCATAGGAATTACAGCTAAATAGATCCATATTAAAAGCTCGTCAGGATTTAAATTGCTGTTGGAAAAAATAAGGAGTAAGAGGAGGTAGGGAATGACGTAAGACCAATACGTTCGAATAGCTTTATGAACTAAGCCATTTTTATTCATTTGATAGGTGAGATACAGGGCAATTAGTACCTGTAGTATTCCTAAAATAAATTGAGCTATTAATCCACCGAAAATGGTAATGTAAAGTAGGACTGTTATGGTAAAACTCCAGGTATTTACGGTGTGTAATATTTTCATAATTTATATATTTAGAACTTTCAAAAAATACTGAAAGTTTAAATTAAATTTTTTATTTAAAAATTTTGAATATTGATTTTGTTAACCAGTTTTGATTTTGGTTCACTAATTTGTTCAACATCATATCGGCAGTATCGGCCAAATCATGCAAAGCCTTAGTTTGTTTAATCAACTCTCTAGTTTTTTCAGTACCGTCATCTTTAATCGTAGAAACTTCTTTAAGTGTTTTTATAACAGGTTGAATTTCTCTGCGGCTACGTTCTTTGGCAATAACTCGGGCCAATTCTTGTACATCTTTCTCTGTCGTAAAATATTCTTTACGCTCCCCAGGTACCAGCTCTTTGGTAACAATACCCCAATCTATCAACTGGCGTACATTCATGCTTGTATTGCCTCTAGAAATCTGAAGCTCTTCCATGATCTCTTCTGTAGACAAGGGTTTAGTAGCTATAAAAAGCAAGGCTTGTATCTGTGCCATGGCTTTATTAATACCCCATAGCGTACCTAAACTACCCCATGTACTAATGAATTTATCTTTTGCCTCTTTGTATTCCATGAAGCAAAGATATACATTATTTTTAAACTTTCAATAATTTGTGAAAGTTTATTTATAGAAAGGCTATTTACGGTATTATAAGGTGGTTATGTACTAATTCGTAAGCTTAGGTCGTTCTATTTTAGAATTTAATAGCGAATATCCCTTAAAACAGGGTATTGTAGTCAAAAACAAGCTGTTAACTTGCATTTCATTAAAAGTAACGAACCAAACAACATGTCAAATCCTTTTAAGAAAATAACAACAAATGCAGAGACTTCTAAAAGTGCCATGCATACGCGAGGGCAACAAACCGAAACGAGTACAAGTTCTGAGAGTTGTAAAACTTGTGGCGCACCACGGCCAAAAAAAACAAATTTGGTAACCTGTGATTATTGTAGGCAACCTTTTATGGCACATGTTAATTTTTTTAAAGAAGACTCTTAGACTATGGCAAGCAAAGAAGAACTAATACAACGTTGGGATTCCTTTTTACAAAAAATAGAAGTCCGCTTTAATGAATCTTTAGGGCATGCAGAAGAAGCCTGTCATGAGCAATTAGTAGCGACCAATTATGAATATGACACGGTGATGCGTTCTTGGAGCGGTATGAAAGCACAAGTACATGTATTGATAGAGAAAATTGATGAGGTATGGGACGGAAAAGTAGCGCCAGAAATGGAAGCCTTGGGCGATTTTGCGCAGGACGAAGGAAATAAAGCTTATGATTTAAGCCATAAGCTGCTATATTCTTTGGAAGATTTTCAACGAAAATTAGAAGGAGAACTTTCGCAAAAATTTTATGATCATGCCATACAAGTCGCTAATAAAAAAGCATCCTGTAGCCAGTGTAATGCCGATTTAGAGATTAAAAAAGACATTTTCAGGGCACAATATATTTCTTGCACATTTTGTAATACGGTAAATACAATTGCCCCAGAGACTAAGTTTATAAAAATAGGTTGGGGTATTGTAGATCATATAGCGGCATTGAAAACTACACCTCAATATAAGGCCATGACTGCAGCAGAAGAAGCTATTAGGGCCTATAGAGGCAAAGCACCCGAATCTTTTTGGACAGATTATTACAAGGTTTACAACACCTATTGGAGTGCCTATTTTACAGAACGGATGGCTTTGAATACAGATTTGAAAAAAAGGTATGATTCAGACATGGCACGGAAACATAAAGAATTTGAAAATTTTAAAGAAATACAAACCAAATAAATACTAAAATTATGGAAGCAATAAATGGAGTAACTTTTGAAGATTGGGGTGCCGCCAGTGGTAATATCGCTATGGGAATGAGCGCCGAAGAGGTCTGTGAAATATTAGGAATTGAACTTCCTGTATGGCAAAAGACAAATGAAGAGTGGGGTGGCAAATTAGGCGATTTAATGGCGCAGGATATGTCTATTGCTACTACCTATGGTGGGTATTTTACCAATCCGAAAGTAGGGAAGTTTGCAGGGGTAAATTCAGCCGTACCTTCGTTAGCATCGCTCTTAGAAAAAGTGCCAGATTTTGACGCCTACCAGAAAATATTCAACCATCAGTCGGCAGCCTCTGAGCATGGTCATGATCCTGTCTCTGCCTTAGAGCAATATGGTTTTAATCTGCAAGAATGGTCACAGATAAGCATGCATTATTCTACGTGGTCTAATGAGTATTTAAACCCTAACGGTGCGGAATATGAACAACGATTCAGAGAAATATCTGCTATTATGGATAAGTGGAGTCAGTACTGGAAAGAAAACTTTAAAGAGGATGCTGTTGATTTAGGTGGCGATATTGATTTTTAAACACGAATAAAACAACAAGTATGGATTTTAAAAAGCAAATGCGTTCAGTTATTCAATGGGAAGATCCCAAAGATTACCAACTGTTTTTCAAATTTACCGATAGGGGTGATGAGCTAAAAAATGCCTCTAAATTAATTCTACAACCGGGACAAGGGTGTATTTTTACCTACGAAGGTAAAATTGAAGGATTTTTTGAAACGGAAGGTATTTACGATTTAAAAACATCGAATACTCCTTTTTGGACCACCATTAAAAAGTTTATGAACGCTTTTGAAAGTGAACATAAAACAGGGCTTTGGTTTTACAGAAAGGCGGAGTTATTAAATGTACGTTGGGGAACAAGAATTCCTATCACCTATAATGATCCGGTCTATAGTTTTCCTGTAAAACTTAGAGCTTATGGTAATTATTCTCTGCGGATTACCAATGCAAAAGAATTTTTTATCAACATTTTAGCGGGCCAGACAGATTATTTTGTAGACCAATTGCAAGAAGTATTTCTATCGCGTATTACACAGCCCATTTCATCTTACTTAGCCAATGCTAAGTTCTCTTACGCAGAAATAGATGGACATATAGAAACCATTGCGCAGCAGGCACAACTAAAAACAACTGAAATCTTTGAAAAGCTAGGCTTTCAATTAACAGATTTTAGAATAGAAGGCACTTCGTTTGATCCAGAGACCAACAAACGGATTAGTGAAATTAGTGATGTACAAGCCGATGTTAATGCGGCAAGCATAGCGGGAATAGATTTTGCCGAACTACAAAGGTTGCGAGCCATGCGTGATGTTGCCAAGAATGAGGGAATGGCAGGAGCTAGTATGGGAATGCTTACCGGTATGGAAATGGGAAAAGCAATGAGTGGTACTACTGCTGCTCCGCAAGAAGCGCCTAAAAATAATATCAAAATAAAGCTTAAAGAACTCAAGGAACTTTTTGAAGAAGACTTAATTTCACAAGAAGAGTTTCAAGCTAAAAAGCAACAATTATTAGATCAATTATAAACAGATGAAACAACTATTCTTATTTCTTTTTATCACACCTTTTGCTATGGCACAAGCTACTTTTGTTCCTGTAGAAAAAGAGCGTTTAGATACTTGGCTTACAGAAGCCAAAGAAAATGGTGAGGTAGACACAAAACAGTTGGAAAAATTAGATGCAGAATATGCAGATGTTTTAACAACACCTGCGAGTACCAATCGCATTTTTGATTATGGACGTATTCTTACTATAGCATTACAACCTGGTTTGGCATCGGCGAGTGAAAAAGAACTTTCTGGTGCAGGTCAAAAAATTGTTGACGAGGCAGAGAAGGCATACCGAAATGCCATTAGCAATTGCGATTGCCATGGCCGTGCAAATATTATGTTGGGTCTGTTATATAATCAACAAGGTAAATATTATATCTCTGAACCTTATTTAGAAAAAGGCTTGGAATTAGAAGAAGGTGGGGAAGACTGGATGATTGCCGCTAATCAATATCTATTAGCGGGTGCCTATACCTATAATACCGCTGAAGAAAAATATGTAAAGGTGTATGAGCTTTTTAAAAAATATGCTAAAACGGTCTCCAAAGATGCCGCCTATTATCAAAAAATGGCGGGTTTATATGTGAGCTATTATGAATAATCAACAACAACCAAGGATGAACTCATTTAAGAAAACACTTTTTGTGTGTGGTATTTTTGCAGCATTAACCTCCTGCAATTTTAATAAATCGGTCCGTAAAGATTTTGTAACAGGAATTACCACCAAAGGAGATGGCCTCTCTGCAGAAAAGGTATATGTTACTATTAATGATGAAAAAGTGAGTGATAACGAGTTCTTCTACGGCCAGAATATCTACACCATCTTTGAAAACATGAGTGGTTTTAAGGTGGAAAACAATAGGTATCATCCACAAATGGAAGTGGTATTAGTCTCTAAAGCAGGAGATACCATTATGCATGAAGCTAATTTATTCCAACAAAATCCGGGTTTTGGTGCTGAGATGAAAACCTTACAAGGCAATATACTTTTGGCTAGGCCTATTTATTCTTCAGAAGACTATACGTTACATTATAAGATCTCGGATGAGCATGGTGAGGGGGTATTTAATTCTACCCTTCAGTTTGATCTTCTTCATGATCCGGCTATAAAGGTGAATAAAAAGGGATTAGATTACAAAGAAGGCTATTTATTGTCTTTGACCAAAAATGCGGTTATCACAGATAGTAAAGTAGCTTTCGAGGAACTTATTTTGATGGATTTTCAGGATGTGTCTGGATATACTAGAGTAGATGGCGCTGTAGCATTAGGTTTAAAAATTAAAGTTACCGATGCTAATGATACAATGATTCTAAATATGGAAGATGTATTTGGCGAGAGTACACTTAGTGAAGAACAAATAAAAAGTGGCTTAGGGGCGCAGCTCAAAATTACGAAAGGCGCATTGAAAAACCCCGTTACTTTTAAAGTAACTATTTGGGATAAAAATAGCAATGCTCGTTTAGAGGCAGAAACAGAACTGATTGTTGAGTAGGTTGGGTTTTATTTCAACTAACCGCTGAGGTCCTTGCAAGAGGGCTGTCACTTCGAGTGAATTATTTTGGAGCGTTAGTGGAAGAATAATTAGTATCGAGAAGCTTTCTGTGCTTTAAAAAGTTCTCGATACAAGGCTTGTTTCGTTGCACTACTCAATCGCCACTCGAACGGACTATACCGCTACAGCACACAATCTTTAAAAATGGTCTCTAATTCTTGTTCAGGATCTGCGGTTAAACCAGAGTGGGTTATAGAACTTTGGATGATGGTACTACGGGAGGCGGTTAACCAACGGAACCGATCCGTGATATCTAATTTTCCTATAGCGCCACCAGTAGCTTCGCCTTTACAGACCAAATCCCATCCTTTTAAATAGGCGTTCAGCGCTTCAAAATCTTTCTCGCATACAAAACTGCCTAGTTTGTTCTGGTCTATACGGTATTTCATCTTTAAGAACTTTTTAGGTCTAGAAAATACAATGACGCCCACGTTAAAAAATTCTTCGCGCTCTACTTTGGGTACGATGCGTATTATGGCATACTCATACTTCGCTCTATCTTGCATCTTCAGCTTCTTTTACTAATGAATCTATAAGGGCAAGTTTAGCTTTAAAATAGTCTAAATACGCCGCTCGCATTTGAGTGGGAGTAAGGTCATCACTCTCGCTTTCTAACCATTCTTCAGGGATTAAAGCTATAATCTCTTGCAGCTTTTCATCTGTGAATGCTTTTGTTATAAGTAGTGCCGCTTCTTTTAATTGCGTAGCACGATCTAGCAGTACGTGGTCTTTTATAAGCGGAAATGTACGCGTAAGATGATTTTTATAGGTATTCCAATTATGGTGAAAATAGAAACTAGCCCCATTATCAATAATCCATAATTCATTATTCCAATCTAAAAGATTAGGGTTTTTTGCGGTACGGTCAATATTACTCATCAGGCTATCTAGCAATACTACTTTAGAAGCCGTTAACCCATCTACTTTAGAAACCAAAGGATCAAAGGTAATGGCGCTAGATAAAAAATGAAGTCCTAGATTAAGGCCTACGCTAAATTTTAAGAGGTCTTGAATCTCTTCATCCGGTTCGGTTTTACTAAAGGTATCGTCTAGATGCATGAATACCAATTCGGGCATTTTTAAGCCTAGGGTACGGGCAAGTTCGCCGCCCATGAGTTCTGCAATTAATGCTTTTTTACCTTGGCCAGCACCTCTAAATTTAAGTACATAGAGGAAGCCATCGTCTGCTTTTACAATAGCAGGCATAGAGCCGCCCTCGCGTAATGGCTTTATGTACTGCACCACATTTACCGTCCGAATATCAATCTTATTCATAGGAGCGAAGATAAAAAAAGTTCCTGCAGGTTATAAGGTTGTGTTTATTTATTCTGGCACTATTTCAATAACTCCAGTAATGCTGCACACCTCTTTAACCGTATTGTAAATGGTGCCATGCTTTTCAATATTTTTTTTCAACAAGCTAAGATTTAGGTGTTCCTCGTTGCTGTGAATGGTTAACACATATTGAATCTCATCCATCCGTGGCGGTTTCTCTAAACGGGTAGCCTCAATAGTTATTGCTGCGCTTGTATAGGTAAACCCCATAAGCAATGAAAAACGTTCTACATTTTTTAGCATACAAGCCGATAATGATCCTAAAAATAACTCGGCAGGGTTGGGTAAGGTGGTTGCGGTAGCCGCTGTAATCCCAAAAGCTACTGTAGCTTGTTTAATTTGTATCGTAGCACCTTGTTTAGCAACAGAAGTGGCTGAAGTAGCATAATTCATGATTATTTTTTAGTATGAATTTACGCATTTTCAAGAATGAGTATGGAATAAACTTTAAGTTTAGTCTCGCAATACGGTATATGGGATATATCTCTTCTAATGTCTGCTAGATGAGAAATAATTAATAAAGGCTTCAGGTCCACCTCCAAAGCCTTTATTGTTCTCAGTTTGATAAATTGTTATTCCAAAATAGTTATCCCTTTTTCTATCCCACTATCCAAACCTGAATTAAAATCTTCGGTACTTAAAAAGGGCACCTTATTCTCTTGAGCAGGACCTATTCCAATTCCTTCAAAAACAGTCCCAAAAGTGTCTGTATATACCTGATTTGATAAATTTATATACGTACCGTTTGGTAATCTATGGGTAAGAATGGAAGAAAATATTCCCATAGTATGCTCACCAACAATAGTTACATTAGGCAAATCTTTTAGTGACAAAACAAAAATTTCTGCAGCGCTAGCCGTAAACGGACTCGTAAGTAAAACTATCTCTCCAGAGAACTGATAGTCTCCTTTAGGGTTTAATGTAATGGCTTGCTCCTCTGTAAAGCCTGTTCTACTTTTAGATTTTATAGTAAAAATAGGACGTGAATTACTTGTAAATCGTGAGGCTATTTCTAAGGCGATACCATCAAAGCCACCACCATTAAATCTTAGATCTATTATGATCTTATCAATGTTAGCTTGCTGAATATCATTCATTACCTGATCCATCACATGGTTTACAGCTGTTATTTCGTCCTTTATTGGTGCATAGCCACCCATATTTGCGATATTGAAGTATCCTATTTCATCCGTGACAAGTCCCCAAAACATATTGCCATTAGGGTCGCTATTAAAGGTATCGTCTAAATATTTTGAATGGATAATTGGCACCCGTGATCTAATCGCAGTGAGTAATTCAGGAAAGGTATTGCTTTGAAGCTCTGCGGTTAAATGTGCATTCATATGTTCAAGAATGCGTGCTTCACCAGAAGTAATATTTACTTCTTGATTAAAGATTCCGATATGAAAATCGTTTAAGGGCTGTACCATTTGTTCTAAGACTGGGTATAAATTTTCGGAAGTTACTGTAGGAAGTAAAGACAAATTAGCTTCCCAGTTTACGTCTCTTAAATCAAAAAAAGCATAATAGTCATTAAATAGATTCCAAAAATGCTCGGCATTAATTTTAGGATCTACTGAGAAGTCAATACTGGTACTATCAAATACCGTAGTGGTATCCGTAAGTTTATAAAAATATACTTTATCAATAAATAGATCTGAAGTACCAACGAGCTGATTTCCTTCTTCTGTAAACACCAGATTTGCATAATTTTCCGGCAATACATTAGCGTCTATAAGAACATTTCCTGCAGCAGAAACACCATATAATTTGTTCGTACCTTCAACAGACTCTAATACATACCCCTTTGAAGGAGCATGCCAGTAAACAGTTTGGTTTTCGGGTTTTTGTGGTGTATTCTGACTTTTAGAACAACTGGTAAAAACTACCATTAACACTAAAACTTGGAAATAGATTTTTTTGTTTGACATCACTTTAAATTTTAAGTTCAGGTCAAATAAAAAGGATCCTAGTATACGCTTAGTTTTGATTTGTTAGATTATAATAAATCGGTACTCATCCATATTTCTCCTTATAGGTTTTAGGGGTCATATTTGTACTATTCTTAAAAGCTTTGTAGAAGGTCGTTTTTGAAGAATATCCAGCTTCAAGCCCAATCGCTTCAATACTATACTTGTCAAAGGTAGCATCGCACAACATTTTTTTTACCTCCGTAATTCTATAGTGATTTATAATACTTGAAAAGTTATCATCACTGTTGGTAGTAATAACCTGTGATAGATACCCTGCGCTAATATCCAATTGTTGTGCAACAGATTCTCTTGTAATGTTTGGGTTTCTATAGATATGTTCTTCTTTAAAAAGTGCCTCAAATTTCTCAAAAATGGTCTGCGTAGAAACGGAAGGTTCAGTGTTGGCGACACTAGCTTCTTGATTGCGGAGTATCTTATTAATCTCACTGGCTTGGTGCAGCATTTTATGCTTATATATTATGGTGTAAGAAATCCAAAATAAAGAAAAAGAACCTACAATAAGAAGAACTAAACCATAATACTTGTTAATCTCATGGGGGAATATGCCACGTATAAAATCTACCATAATCCAAAATATAATGATCAGACTTAAAACAAGGTGTAAGTTCCGGATGGCTTTATTTGCTTGTTTTGAAGGCGAATTTTTTAAGATGAAGAATAACCAAAGCATTAAAAAAGCAATGTATATATAAATTAATTTACTTTCAAACATGAATAGATTATGCCTTAACCTTAAGATAGCGGCACTTTTAAAAGTAAATAATCGAAAATCTCTTTCCAGGCAATCAATGGTATTTAGAAGTAGGGAGAAAATAAATGGAAGGTAGAGCAATTTTAATTCCTTATAAGAAGAAAGTTTGTTGTCTATACTTTTTATACTAAATAGGAACAGAAAAACAGGAGCTAATAGAATCCATTCAATATTGCAAATGATATTTAGTTTTTGATGTGCACGGAAATAATCAAATTCTGGTAGTATTAATTTTACTAGCAGCATACAAATTGTCAGTACCGTAAATCCAAGGTATTTATTGGTATTACTTTTAAAAGAAGGCTTCATCAGTATAGAAAAGCCAAGTAAGAAGCCAATGATGATGATACCACTAAAAACAGTCAGAATAATTTCCATTAAATTTTGTGCTATACAGATGGTAATTAGGTGTGGGATAAACCTTGTTATGAACCTTAAAAGTAAGGAACTTCAAATTAACACCAAATTCATTTTATATATAGTTATCTGCTATAATCTATATATATAGGCGATTATTTTATAAACAATGCAATTATGTTCTATATTAGTACTTGTGTTTGTCGTTTAAATACGATATTAGGAAGTGTTTATTGCTCCTTTAATCTTATACTTTCTTAAAGAGAATATGTTGGGGATGCTATATTTTTTACACTTTCTACACTATTGATAATCAGGGTTATAAAATTCTGATGAGAACAAAAAAATAACAATTTTAAAATTAATTATGAGAAACAATTTAAGTATTAAACCATCTACGCTTTTAAAAGGTATTATGCTATCGGTAATAATAACCATTACCTCAAGTTGCGCAAAAGAAGAGGAGCCTAGTGCAGTTTCTACGACAGATGTATCTATAGCAACGCTTGTAGCAAAAGTAAATTCTGAAACGTACAAGGCACATAATTTTAATGACGGACAGTTAGACCCTTTCACAGAAGATCAAGGATTTACAGGCACCGATATTTATGGGGAAGGTATGAGTTTTCAAAAAGATTTTACTGGAGGAAAAAGGCTTAAACTTGTCTGGAAAGAATCTGAATATGATGGTAGCCGCAGAGAGCGTGGCCATGAAATTAAATTAGGGGTGAATAATAATGATGAGATTTACACTGGATTTTATCTTTTTATTCCTTCTGGGCAAAACAATAATTTGCTTAACAAAAACACGATTGTTTGGCAGTTGTATAATTGGAATACGGATGGGTGTAGTAATTGGACAGCGCATCTTGAGCTAAAAGGAAATGCGCTGTACCTTAGCTACCGTAATGCTTGTGTGAACCCAACAGTAGTTAAAATTCTTGATGCTATAGAAACGGATAAAGAATTGGCATTTCAAATTAGAGCGGTACTTTCAGGGACGAATCACGGAACCCTTGCCGTGCTATTGGATGGCGAAATTATAGCAGATCTGAAAAATATTAATCTTGGTTTCGGCAGCTTTGATGCAAATGACAATGCAGAAACTTCTGTTGCTGGCGTAAAAATGGGTATGTATTGTTTTGATACGGCTAATTATTCACCAGATGAAACACGAATTTTATATCTTGATAATGTAAGTTCATCAGCCCGTAGTGGTTCTGTCGCAAACAGTTTAGATAGGGTAGATCCTAGAAAGTAGTAGGTAACAAATAGTTCTAGTTCATGATGATTAGCATAGCGCTATTGTTCTTATACAATAGCGCTATGCTTTTTTATTTCTAGGACCGCATCTTAAAATATGCCATAACAAAATCTAGCAGATTCTATGATGAAGCTTATGTTTCTGTATAGCCTAGATAAATGGAAGATCAATACAATAAAAAAAGCTCATAGAGCCTAATTTTAGAATCTTTGAGCCTAGAATAATAGTGTTTCAGATTAAGGAAGAATTTATTTGTTTTTTAGCTCAGTTCTTTGTTGGTACACGTTTTTTGTTTGAAATGTATTTTAGTCGTTTTCATTTTTATAAATATTTCCATCTTTCATAATAAATACAACGTTTTCTAATGTTGAGATGAAATCATTAATTATATCTCCTTTTACAGCAATAATATCTGCATTTGATTTAGGTTGTATGTAACCAATTTCATTTTCTCTTCCTAATTGAAAAGCCGAAATATATGTGCTGGACTGAAGTATGTCTAAAGGCTTCATTCCTGCTTCTAAATAGTACCTATACATGTCTTTAGATGATTTTCCGCTAGATGTTTTTATATCAGTATAATTATCAGAACCGGCTACTATAGGAACACCTATTTTAATTGCTCGATCAAGTCTTTTTTTCATTCTATCAATATAGTTGTCAATCCAATCTAACTCATTTTCTTTATAGTTAGCGAGTTTTGCATAAGTGTACATATATGATTTACTATTTTCTGTAGGTACAAGAAATATTTGCTTTTCTGCCATGTTAACTAAAGTGCTATCTGCTAAATTAAAACCATGTTCAATTCCATCTACACCAGCTTCAATTGCATTCCATGCGGACTGATTTGTTACGGAATGAGCTGTGACTTTCAAATTATATGAGTGAGCAGTCTTTACAATAGATTTTATTTCATCTATTGTTAAATAGGTGTTATTTGGAATATTATCAGCACAAATTTTGATTAAGTCTACATTTTGATTAACATGTTCACGAACAGCATTTTTTGCATCTTCAGGATTCGTTATGATTCGATACTCTAAATCTATAATGTTTTGGTGTTTAGGTAGTACACCATAAACTTGTCCGCCATTTGCTGCTAAAATTGGACCAGATGCAAAAATGCGAGGACCATCAATTGTACCTTCATTAATAGCGTCTCGAAGTGCTACATCAAGGTATAAACCAGAGTTCCCAAGGTCTTTAATGCTTGTTATTCCTTCTTCTAAATAACTTTTAGCTCTTTTAGCACCACGAAGTGCTCTTAAAGCATCACTTTCCATGGTCAGCGATTTAACGCTGTGTTCTGCAAAATCTTCATTGGCCTCTTGATAAAAAAGTACATGTGTATGTGCATCAATTAGTCCTGGAAGGACAGTATACTCTTTTAAATCAATGACTTGGCTATTTTTAGGTAAAGATTCAAATTCGCTAATAGAAATAATTTTTGTCCCTTGAATTTGTATAAGCTTGTTTTTTAGTAGCGTATTGCTTTTACTGTCATATAAAAATCCCGCTTTGATATAAGTGTTCTTTTGTTGTCCTATTAATTTTGCTGGTAAGGAAATAACAATTATGAATAAAAATATAAAGGTTTTGTGCATATCTCTATGTTTTGTTTAAATGGATGCCAACGACTTAGCTATGAACAGTACGGGAGCAAACTAGCGTTTGCTTTCCGCCACGCACGTAGCGAAAGCTTTTGGTTTTGTTTTTTCTTTTTTGTCTCAAAGTGAAATCCCAAAGATTTCGCGACATAATAAATATACACAGACTTTAGCGTTTAAGCCCGAAGCCCGTATTGTTTATAGGTTTTGTTAGCTTTAGTTTTCTTTTTTATTCGGTAATTGTAATCCATTTAGAAATTCCGTAATCGAAGGTGATATTTTTTCAAAGGCATCTTTCCCTGCATAATTAGAAGATTTGAATATATAAACAGGGTAGTTTATTTCTGTTGAAATACAAAATCTCCAACCACCTTCTTCAAAAGCAAACGAAAGAAGCTTAATATCCAATTCCGCAAAACCTAGTTCCTCCTCAATATTTTCAAAATATTTAAAAATCTGAGGAAAGGTTAAAAAGCTAGCCATCGTCCACTTTTTAGCATTTTTGTCACAATAGATTCTTTCTTCCACATTACATCCTGCATAAATTTCTAAAATCTGAAACAATTCATTTGGCAAGTCACTCTCAATTCTTTCCTCTAAAAGTTTGTATTCTGATTTATGAAACCTCTTAGATATTGTGAATTTTCTCATTTTTATTAGTTAATCGAAATTGTTTTTTTAAATTAAAGCCAACAAGCACACATGCGCATGTGCCATATTATTTTTTTGGGGAGAAATACTGATTATAAAAATAAGGTTTATTTCCTATAATTGTCTTCGGTTTCCAAACTAGTGGTCACTATTTAGCTATTATTCTAAAGAGTGTTTCATATAATCGGGGAATGGTACGTTTTAAACAAGTTTGAAACGGCACCACAACTTTGTAGTTATTTCAGTATAACCCTAACGCTACGAGAGTCGGGGAGTAGTGTAAGAGGTCGTGCACGAATAAGTAAGGGCGGCAATAGAAAGCTTCGTAATCTATTGTTTCTATGTTCTTTCAATGCTTGTACGAATAACTAGGTATGCAGAGCGGTATATGAGCGAATCGTGAACAAAGGGAAGTCTACATAAGCACCTTAAAAATAACTAATTACTTAACTAATTGTAAAATGAAACCGCTTTAGAAGGCGGTTGTAAAGGCCATTATTTTATAAATTATGGAGTTCTGCAACGGTTACCATTGTTGCATGTAGTTTTATCAATTAGGTCTTTTATCAAGAGGTATATTTATTATTCCTGAGCCATCCACTAAAAATATTCCGTTTTCATTCACAACTTTTACTGCAACTTTAAATGATTCCCATCCAATTCCTTCTAATATAACATATCCAGATTCTGAATCAAAACTAGAGATTTTAAATCCATCATCAGGATAGTCTTGAGCATCAAGGATAAGGTCGGCATCAAGTGCTATATGATGACCTGTTTCAGGTTCGTAATAAAAATCTTGTTCTGATGTTTTAGTACATATTTCCTTGAAGTTTTTAGTGGTAAGAAATCTTTTCTCTAAAATGCTCCCTCTTACGTGAGCATTAAGAAACTGTTTAGCTACTGTATAATCGGTATAATCTTTTTTAAATTCTAAATATCCATTAAAGACATATCCGTAATTAGAATTATCCATCTTTATTTTAACCCAATAACCAGATATTGTTTTGTTATTATCTATGACTTGAAAGGATTCTATAGTTTCTTTTAATACATCGACAGTCTGTCCATAGTTTAATTTACCGATTTTATCACTTTCAATACTAGCTTGAGTCCTAATTGATAAACCACTTTTTGCTGTTACAATATGTTCTTGAGCAAAAATATTAGTTGATATTATTAATAAAAGATGTATTATTTTTTTCATTTTTTCGAATTACATACAATATTAAATAGATGGCAAGTAAGGCAGGAAACACGAAATTATTTTCGGTTTAGCCACAAGCTAAATCTTTTGGTTTTGTTTTTTCTTTTTTTTGCGTCAAAGCGAAATCCCAAAAATTTCGTGACTTAATAAATATACGCAGACTTTAGCGTTTAAGCCTGAAGCCTGTATTGTTTATAGGTTGTGTTGTAGGTAGGCTTTCATTTTTCAACTTCATTTCTATGTTTATTTGCATACTTCCAATATAAATCGTTCATTGGGCCATCTGGATAAAGAGAAAAACTACTATCTAATTTAGTCATAAGTCTTTCAGAAGCTTCGTTGGAACTTTCAAAAAACCAACTTCCGTCTTTTGGCAGTAATTCTACCGCTTGCCTTATTACTTTAGAAGATTTTAATGCTCCTATCTCTTTTAAGGATATTATTATTTGTTCATTATATTCGGGAAACCGTTCTTGTAAAAAGGTTAATATACTATTTGCTTGTCCTGCATTTTCCATATGCATAGTTAAAAACAAGTTAAGTTGTACGGGGTTTAACGAATTAGGGTTTTTATCATAACGATTTACAAGTATTTGATGTAAAGCTATAGCGAAATCAGAACTGTCACTTAGAGAAAATAAACTTTCAAAATCTTCATTTTTTACAATTTCATCTCGACTTTTTATCCTTTCAACCATTTCATCAGTCATCCATGATAATTTGATTGAATCATTTTCCATTTCTTCTATGATTTTATTTTTATTGTTTTTCTGACCGCATCCAATTGCGAAAAGTAAAATTAGGATTAATCTATTTAATTTCATTGTTGATTTAGCTTAGCTATAACAAGCACACATGCGCATGTTCCATATTATTTTTTTCTGGGGAGAAAAATACTGATTATAAAAATAACTTTTATTTCTTATAGTTGACTTCGGTTTCCAAACTAGTGGCAACTATTTAGCTATTATTCAAAATAGTGTTTAATTTAATCGGTGAATGGTGCGTTTCAAACAAGTTTACAACGGCATCACAACTTTGTAGTTATGTCTGTATAACCCCAACGATACGAGAGTCTGGGAGCAGTGTAAGAGGTAGAGCGAGAATAAGTAAGGTCGGTAATAAAAAGTTTCGGAAGCTATTGTTTCTATGTTCTTTCAATGCTTGTAAACACAACAAATTTTGTCGAGCGGTATATGAGCGAATCGTGAACCAGGAGCAGCAAAAGAAACTAGCATTGATAGCCGTTGCCAACAAACTAGGCAAACAGTCTTATGCTATAGCAACATCTGGTAGACCCTATGATGAAAGGTACTTTTCTGTATTACCTAAATAAATAGGGAATAAACCGAATAAAAAAAGCTCAAAGATCCTGATTTTAGAATCTATGAGCCTAGAATACTAGTGTCTCCGATTAAAGAAGAATTTACTTGTTTTTTACCTCAGTTCTTTGTTAGCTACAGGGCTTTTTTCAATTCCTTCATGTCATCTGGTATTTTTAATCCTTTTTTAAAGTTTTCAATATTAGAACAACTTCTATATTTTGCGTATAATGTCTTAATAGTAAAGTAATTCCAAATGAACAACGCTAAAGAAACCAAACTACTAAAAATGATATTGGCTTTAAGTTCTATAAAATAATTAACTGCTTGGGTTAAATTCCAATTAGATTCGAAAAAAATGTACAGAATTCCTGCTATAAATATCAAAGTAAAAACAAAGAATTCTATCCAAGTTTTTCTTCTCCATTTCTTTAATTGTTTTGAATACCAATTATCTCTTAATATTTCTCTGTTTTTATTTTGTTCAAGTAAGAGTTTATCTTCAAGCTCACTTTCTTTAAACTCTTTTTCTTTTAAAATAACATCAATGTTTTTTGATTTTTCTTGAAATTCTTGTTTTGTTCTTTCAAGTTCAACGGTTCTTTTTGAAATATCTTTAAAGACATATTCTAATTTTTGAATTCTTGTTTCATCTATTTTTTTCTGTTTATTCGCTTCTTCTTGTAGTCTTTTTACAAATTCTTCTTTGTCGTTTGCGGCAAGTATATTTAATTCTTCAATATTTTTTAATTGTTTGTTTGTTATTCTTGTTGCTACTCTTATTATATCTGTATCACTTATCCCTTCTTTAGCATATTTATGAATGTTGTCATCTAATTCACGGATGATATTTGATTTAGGTAAGTCTTTACTTAGTGTTAATGAAATTGCAGAAGTCAATCCAATTTCTGCTAAATCATTTGTGTCAATGGATTTATTTACTTGAGGATTACTTAACCAAAGTATATTTAATAAATCGTCGGCTTTAATTGTTTCAGGTTGGTAACCTTTTTTTAGAAAAATGGAATCTCCTACTACCGAAGAAGAATTGTTTACAAACCAAGCATTTACTTTGTCGAATTCTTTTATTCTCTTTTTACGCTCTTTATTTATATATAGAATTGCTGTTGCATCGTGTAATGCTGACTTTTTTGAATGTCTAAATTTTTCAAAAACTTTATATATATCTGTAAATTTTGCTTCTTTTTTTAGTTTATCTGTGTTATACAGAATATTTATTTTGAATTCATTTATTGTTTTTTCTAAATTATCTGCAATTCGTTCTAAATCTGTTTTTGACAAATCTCTTCTTTCACAGGCATTGTATACGTCTTCTGCATTAATTTTCTTTTGTAGAAAGGATTTGTCAAAGTAATCCGCTTTTGCTTCAAGTAAATTTATCGTTTCATCAATAGTATCTTTTAGTATTCGAATTTTAAACTTTTGTTGCTTCGCTATTTTTAATAATGTATTGCAAGTGTGAGTAGATTCTGGTGTGTTTAAATCTAATAAACCAATTACAAAATTAGTATCTAAAAGTAATATTATATCTCTTTGAGCATCATCGGAATTGTATTCAATATATCCAGCAATTATAGAGCCAATATATATGTTTTTGATTTTATCATAAATTGTTGGAAATCTTTTGAAAAAATCTACAAATTGTGCTTCTTTAGTATAGTCATTGCCATTTGTTTCTTTATTGTGGGATATATATTTTGAAAGAGTAAATTTATTTTGCTCAATAAAACTAAATATTGAGTTGCTATTTTCAATTTCTACTTCGGAAGAATTACAAAATTTCTTAAACACATCTTCTAATTCATCAATATCAGTTCTTTGATTATCAACCAACTCTTCATAGTCTGTAAATGAATATTGATTTAAAGCAAAAGAGCCATCTTTATATAGTATTAGATGTTGTATGTCATCTGTATTAATTTCGTTGCAAATTTCGTTTAATATTTTATTTAAGACAGGAACAGGGAAATCAATTTGATAAAGTCTATCACTTGCCTTTTTTATTTCTAATACGCTTTTCCCTTTAAAAATCCCTTCTGAATTCATTTTAGATAGCGTTCTTTTAATCAAAGGAATAAAAATATTAATAGGTCCTTTTGCTAAAGTTCCAGTATTTCTAATATGAGATAATAAACTATATGTAATTGCTCTTTCTTTATTCATTTACTTTATTTGTAGTCGAGTTTTTTTTTGACATATAACTCACCTTTATGTATAAGAATAGTTGTGGGTTTGAATGCGAGGATTTTCCGAAGGAAAATCAGACGTTACAAACACGCAACGACCTCCGATTAAGCACTAAACCGCAATTATTTTTATAAGGTGTTGCCAATAGTACTTTTTTAATACTTAAATTCATATTCAAATCTATCACTCAATGATTTTTCCTTTGATAGAACAATTAAATTTCTCGTTTTTAATCTGGTTATAATTAATTCAGAAATTGTTTGTGCTGTTTCTAAATCAATTTCTCCAGGTGTCGCAAGAGAAGGTAAATTCAAAAGCTCTGACAATGAACGACGTTTTCTTTCCTTTTTTTCTTTGTTAATAATCCATTCAATTTGTTCTACTCTTTTGAATACATCTAGATTACTATTTAATTCTTTTTTTAATTTTTCATATTCATTCATTAAAAAATGAATCAAATCATCTTTTGTGAAAATTATATAAATTTTGTCATTTCTATGTTCTGTATTATGAAAACTTGCTTTTACTGACTGACTAAACAAAGTAAACATTTGGTTTTGAATAGATTCTAACCTATAGCTGTTTTTAATTTCTTTATCTTTTCTCTCAGCTCTTTTAATTTTAATCCAAAACATTACTGCTAAAAATAAAGTAAATACATACACTATTGTGAAATCTTTGTGGTATTCATATATAAAGGAAAAAATAGGATGATCTTTAACTATTGAAGGAAATGACCACAAAGCCGTTATTGCAGTTGTTATAGCTATTCCAGTAATTTTTATTCCAGAATTGTTTTTAACAAATTCTTGAACACTTGATGATAAAATAGTATCTAATTCAGCATCTTTTTCTTTAACTATTTTTTTGTCAGATTTCTCGTTTTGAATCTTAGATAATTTGTTTATTGATGATGTTAGTTGAGTAAGGTCAGATTTTGTTAAGGTTAATGAAGTAGTTGTTTGAGTTTTAATAAATTCTAATGCAGAATGAATTTTATGATAATCATTTTTATCATTATCACTTTTAAATTCTCCTTTATTATCATCAGGATGTAATTTCTTTACCTTTTTTTTAAGTATTTTTTTTATAACATTTAAATCTATTGAATCTAAATCAAAATGTTCTGTTATTTCATCTATTGAATTGAATATCATAAGTGCGTTCTTCGTATTATTGGCAACATACGGTTACACGCATGCTCTATTTATTTTATTTGTGGGGGGAGTCTTACTTCGCGTAAAAATAAATGCTATTTTCTATAGTTGTCTGCGGTTTTCCACACTAGAGGTCATTATTTAGTGATTATTCTATGAAGTGTTTCATATAATCGGTGTACGGCAGGTTTTTAATGTGTTATTTTATAAAAAAAAAGAGGGAGAAGTTTAATAGCTCCGTTTTAGTGTACAACGTGTACCCAATTAAAATAGAATAAAGATGAATTAAAGTTTTGTGGATGTAGGGTATTAACGTAATCTTAAAAATAAAACGATATTCCTGTCGTTACCTACTTGATATAAATAATGTACAATGATTTGGATATACAATAGAATAGTTAAGCATAAAAATCATATTCAATTTTCTAAACAGAATATAGATGTGCAACTAAAAAAACGCTTTGAGGCTTTACCTAATATTGCGGCAACGGCTAAAAAATTTATGGCGCATGAAAGTTCTGTGCATACAGAAATTGCACAATTACGAAGTGGTTATAGTGCTGCAAAAGGTTCTGAGAAGGTAGCTTTAGAAAGTGAGTTGTCAAAATTGTTAGGAAACCTATCTATTAGTTTTGAAAACTATCCAGAATTAAAATCAAACGAATCTATTATTCACCTGCAGCGTTCTATCAATGAATTTGCGGAACAAATTTCTGCATCGCAACGCGCTTACAATAATTCTGTCCTTACCTATAATGATGCGGTATCTACTTTTCCGAGTAATATTATAGCCTCGATTTTTGGTTTTAAAGAAGAAGTTTATTTAAATATTATAACGAAAGAGGAGCAACGAGAGAATCCAGATATGAATAGTTTATTATAGCTTTATGAATCAGTTTACAGAACATTTTAACAAAGTAAAAGCCTTAGCAGGTCAAATTTCACCTCCTTCGCGGCTGCGTCTAATTTTACCATCATTTTTAGTAATTTCTTCACTGTTTACGCTGATTATATGTCCAATATTTTTTGTGTTGTATGTGCTATTTTTGATTTTCACGGTCGACAGTCATTTTTTATGGGGAGTTACAGAATTTTCTTTTTACTATTTTTTTGTGAGTGCAATTTTAGCAACAATCTTGTTTAAGTCGTATTTAAAATCTAATCAGAACTACAAGAATACAACCGTGCTACGTAGGGAATTTAAGTTAGATATATTACCAAAAATTATTTCTTCTAAATATGATAACTTGAATTATAGGTTTGATGGAATGATAGATGAGAAACACATCTTAGCATCAGATTTTTTTTCGCCCTCTTTTTTGGGCAATTTGAAGAATCGGTGGTTTTTTGGAGATGATCATTTTTCTGGAAAAATAAATGATGTTGATTTTGAATTTTGTGAGCTTTATTATAAAACGGAGGGTATGACCATCACGGGGTGGGCTTTACTTTTTATTGTTATTGCATTGCCATTTGCCTTTCTTCCCGATATAGATATCCCTTTTTTAGAAAGCGATAGTGGGGGAGACTCTTTATTCGAAAGTTCGGGGAGTAGGAGTACATCAAAAAATAACGAGGTTGATAAAACTAAGGTGAATGAAAAAGCATTTTTATATGGTATAAGTACCAACTTCAGAGGGTTTTTCTTGTATGCAGATTTTCATAAACACTTTGACGGTCAAGTAAACATTAGAACCAAGAAAAAGTTTAATAAGAAAATGTTTGGCGGCAATGAACTAAAAACCATTAGAGTGGAAAATAGTATTGTTACTAAAAAATATACAATTACCGCTACTGATGAGCAGATGGCATACTACATTTTAAGTCCAAAAATTATTGATGCTATTGTGCAGTTAAATCAAAAATTAGGAGAAAAATTATCTTTGACTTTGAAGGATGGGAAGCTATTTTTAATCATGCCTATGAGCAATGATTTATTTGAAAATATTACGGTAGAAAAAGATAAGATAAAGGTCAATACTTTAGAAGAAATTCAGAAGGACTTGAATATTATAGCCGATTTAATCAGCGAATTAAATTTAAATACGAAAATCTGGTCCAAGGTGTAGTCTAGCTTGTTAGTATCGAGAAGCTTTCTGTGTTCCTAAAAGTTCTCGATACACCGCTTGTTCCGTGGCACTTCTCAATCGCCACTCGAACTGACATTGGAGTGGCTTAAGAAAACGTTTGTCACTTCGAGTGAATTATTTTGGAGCGTTAGTGGAATAATAATTAGTATCGAGAAGTTTTCTGTGTTCCTAAAAGTTCTCGATACAACGCTTGCTTCGTTGCACTGCACAAACCCCACTCAAACTGACATTGGAATTACTTACTAGAGGGATAAGGGCGCTTAAGACAGTTTTTTTAAGGCTTCAAGAATTTCCTCGGGTTCAGCACGTGTTCTATAATCCACATCAACATAACTCCATTGCACTAATCCATCTGTTCCTACGACAAAGGTGGCTGGTATGGGCAGTATACTGCCATTGCCATTGTTTATTTTTTTTAAGTCCAGTTTACGATCTACTTCCATATGTTCTATTAAAAAAGCAGGAACTTCCCAGGCAACACCATAGTGAGAAGCTACTGTTGCATCTTGGTCTGTTAGCACATTAAATCCTAGTGAATTAATTTCATTGGTAGACATGGAGTCATCCGGCACTTCTGGACTAATAGCAACTAATGTGGCACCCAGTGCATGTATCTCAGCTAAACTAGCTTGCAAAGCCCTAAGTTGTAAATTGCAATACGGACACCAACTACCTCGATAGAAAGTAACAACAACAGGACCTTTATCGAGTAAGGTAGCTAAGGAAATTATTTTTCCTTCAGGATTAGGTAATTCAAAATTAGGTGCCTTTTCTCCAATTTTTAGGGCATTTTTACCTTGTTGAAACTCTTTTTCTTTCTTGATAATAGCATCAACACCCTTCATGAATTCGGGATTGTTTTTTCTTCCTGCTGCAATTTTAGCATCAGTTTGTTCTCTTAATTTTTTCAATGAATATCTATTTAAGACGTTATTTGCATAGGGAATGGCTTATAGCTAATAATTCTATACGTTGTTCTTCATAAATATAGATAGATCATTTTAATTAAGACCCAACTTTATATTTTGTTTAAGTTTTACTAAAGCTAATTCTGGGCGTTTTGCATCTTCCCCAACCTAGAATTTTTATACCTGCTGAATAGGGAAGCTTATAAGGTTTGTGGTAAATTAAAACCTGAATTCTTTTGTAATTAATTGCTTTTTTTAATTCTAGAGCCTGTATAGATCACTCTAGATAATGAATTTCAACTTCGTTTTTAGTCCATCTTCTTTAGGTGTGTCAAGGCTATAGCAACGACTAATTTCATCTATTTTAGTAGAACGTCATATTCCTAGTACTTAGTGTTTTTGCTTCACGAAATAAATTGATATTTTAAGTTTTAACCGCATAGCGCAGTACAGAACTAGAACAGGGGAAGGGGCTCCCTAAAGCAATCTGAATTTAATAAAAAAACTTGGGCTTGTGTAACCTATGTTACGGGTATACAGGTGAGATCTTCCTAATTTTGAAGTATAATTATAAACAACAAGATTATGGAAACTTTAAAATTACAACTAGGATTAAATCAAGAGTATAAATTAGATGTAACAGGAAAACTTAACGGTCTTCTGGCTGATTTTCAAATCTATTATATGAACCTTAGAGGCTTACATTGGAATATAAAAGGGCGTAAATTTTTTATGTTACATGAAAAATTTGAAGAACTTTATACCGAGACGAATGAGGTGGTTGATGAGATTGCGGAACGTATTTTGTCTTTAGGCTTAAATCCCTTACATACCTTCGAAGATTATTTAGAAAACAAAACGATTAGAGTGACCAAAAATGTAGCCGATGGCGATGGTGCTATTAGTTCTATTTTGGACAACCTAAAAGAACTCTTAATTCAAGAACGCGATATTTTAGAAGTAGCTTCTGATGCTAATGATGAGGGTACAGCTTCCTTAATGAGCGATTTAATTTCCAGTCAAGAGAAATTAGTTTGGATGTTGAATTCTTATTTAAGTTAATATATGAAACGTAAAAAGCAGAAGTCTACTAGTGACCTCTGCTTTTTATTTTTTTAACCGTAGTCTCATGATTAAACTGCACATAAGAGACGCATAGCTATAGTTCTTCAGTGCTATTCACCGTAACCTATTCACAAAATGTTCAATTACATACTTACCGCTAATTACTTTTTACGCTAGCTTGCTCTTTCCATGCAGCCGTTACCACACTTCCTTTTAAAATTTGGTTCCAAACTTCCCCTAAAGACACGGGGCATTCATATAAAATATATTGGCTAGAATCGTAATCATATTCTTTGGTTACAATTTTATTATCGGTAGCATTTACGCCTGCATCCCAAAAAATAGGGCAAACTAATTTACCATCAATACTTCTTCCTTTGTAAGCAATTAAAAGTCTCGGTTTATTTTTGCCTGTTAATTCTTTATCAATATTGGCCCCCATTTCATACATTTCGCAGCTACTTCCAAACGGTCCGTACTCATAAACATCATAGTCCCCATTAATTTTTATGGAGGCATCTGAACTGCGAATAACTTTAAATTTTGAGGCATGGCCTTTTTCTGTGGTGGGCAGAAAATAGCCTTCCACAATGATAAACCTTTCTGCATCATACCTATGTAGCCATTCCTTAAAAGGCGTAAATACAGGAGAGCAAACTGGGCGTTTGGGGGTTGCTCCAAGGCAACAAAATAGTAGGAAGGCTAATACGGTAGTTTTCATAGTTTTTTAATTTATAGTATTCATTAAACTCGTTTTCATTCAAAAGCTTTACCTCTTTCCGGTGATGCTTCGTACAGGTTTAAAAAGCGATTTAGGATATCTTCATGCTAATGTTTCGTATTTTTTTTGCCTATCTCTAGGAATGACAAGGGTGGAATGGTGAAATGTATAGCAATCCTATTGGTGTTCATCATAACTTTCAACTTCATGACCCGTTTTTTTATCGTAGGTATTTCCATTATAACGTTGCCTTTGTTATCTATAAAACCGCTACGACTATTTAATGAGGCTCTTGCTAAACCTTCTGAAAACGATTAGGCCCAATCATGGGTTCGTTTAATAGCACCATTGTTTTTTTGATTAAAAGTTCCTAGAGGAAAACTCAATAAAATTAATACAGCAATCTTAATTATATTCGTTCTTTTAATACAAAATTAAATGTAATGTCAATCGCTCCACGTATCATTAATATGCCAATATTCTCATAGGAAGTTTTATTCAATAATTTATTGGATAGCATCTAAAAATGGTTTCATTTCTAGTAGTTCAATATCATCACGTTTACGTAATTCTCTTAAAAACCAACCTTTATGTCCGGCTCCATACGTAATGAGTACTCGTTTCCCTTGATAACGGTATTTTTCTAATACCTTTTCAATATTCCAATAATGAGCAATATTTATATTTTCCCAGCCACCGAGGCCAAGTTCCTCATTAAACAAGCTGTTATAAGTTTGTAGCCCTATATCTTGAATGCTGTCATATGTATCTGTATGAATAAAATAGGGGTCATTTACTTTGCCACTAGCTTGGTAAATGGAATCTGAAAGCTGATTTCCTTTTACATATTCAGTCCAATCAGCTATTCTAGAAGTATCTTGGCGAATAGCTCTTAACTTTTCTCCACGTTGATCTGCCATTGTTTTTGTCCATCCGGCGGTTGGAATAATCTCAAAAGCCATTTTCTTTGATAAGGGAAAAACGACATCTACATACTCTGGAAAACGCATGGTACGAGGTTCGGAAATACTATCATCTCTTTTAAATCCTTCCATGGCTGCTTTAAATAGATTTGGAGGAATCTCCGTTAAAATATAATCTGGTTTTATATTTATAATTAACTTTTTTAAATACTCGACAGTGTAAACACTATCGGTCAGGTGACCTCCGTGGATGGTTCCCAAGACTAAAACTTCATTTTTTGTTTTTTGATCTGATCTGTCTTTTTTTTCAGATTGCTTACAACTGGATATAGTGAATATAGCGAGTAGTAAAATAAAAAAATAGCCTGTTATGTGCTTCATTAGATCTTTAGTTTTAAAAGAGCTATAAAGCTATGAAAATATAGGCTAATAGTTTTAGTAAGGTATTTGTAGTTTTTAAATATAAAATTTTAGGCCCTATCTATAATTGTCATTTTTATCAAACATTTTTTTCTAGCAACAATTCGGATTTTGTTTTTCTTCTATAAAGATCAAATCTTATATATAATGTATATGATTCATAGTCACCTATCTTCAAATTAGTCCCGAAGCCCTTATTGATTATAGTGTAGACATGTTTTTAATTTTCGCGTTAAATCTTTTATGTGATACGCTGTATTTCCAATTCCTTGAAAATTGGCAGTGATGTAATTCAAATCTGTTTGAGCCTTTTCACATTGGTCATTCCCAAGATAGTTTAATGCCCTGTGCACATAAGCAGTAGATAAAATGTCTTTGTCATCTGTGTTTTCAATAACGTAGTTGGTGATGCTAATTCCTTTATCAAATTCTTTTCGATAGAAGTAGGTTAATCCTAAATTTATGGCAGCAATATGATAGGTTGAATCTGAAATTTGGTAGGATTCTCGGTAATATTTTACCGCATTATCATAGTCGTGCGCTAGATGACTATTTAAGCCTAAATTGCTCAAGGTTGTTGGGTTATTAGGTTCCAATTCTAGGGCTTTTAAAAAAAGTTCATTCCCTTTTTTATAATTTCCATTTTTACTGAATTCTATTCCTTGGTCGTTTAAATCTCCGGCACTATCATTTTCAAAATAATCTCCAGGAATTGATTTGTTCTGTTCCGCATTAATGGGCGACTTTTTACCGTCCTTGCAACTATTTAGTGTGATGATCAATAGTGTAAAAAGTACTAATTTATGGAGCATCATTCTGGTTGGTTTTTTTTTGTGCCTTGTTGCTTATAAAAATAGGAACTATTTTCTATAGTTGTCTGTAATTTTCCATATTTAGTAGCGGCCTAGATTATTATTTCTTCAAAAAGTTCCCTGTTAGTATCAAGAATGTTTCTGGAGTAGGCTAGCGTCACAATAAAAGGGAGCAACAGAAGTGTTTTTTTAATGAAAATGTTATTCGTATCCTACTAGCTATTAATTGCTAGCTTTTGGTGGGTATCAATTAAACTTTCAATTTCTTCCGAGTAGCTATTATAATACGCCCGCCAATGATAAAAAATACCAAGCCAAATATCCCTGGTATGATTATTACTCCCCAAAGGTCAAAAAAGCTTTTTATTTTAGCTTTATTCGGAGATTCTGGAATATAAATAACCACTACCTTTTCATTGATACTATATTTAGGCGGATTACTACTTGTTGATGATGAAAACTCCATCTGTTTTCCCTTGGTATCTATAAATTGAACTACTGGGGTGTACATGATAGATTTGTTAGAAGACTTGCTAGAACGTGACTCCAGTAGTTGTACGACCGTACCTTTAGTTTCAATTGAATTTGCTATAAATTCATTCGTGTCTTTATACATAAAAAAGGCTCCTATGAGCATTCCCGCACCGATAATGGTAAAAATGTATTTTATAAATTTACGTTCTTTCATTTCTGGTGTTTATTTTTTTACCTCAGTTATTTGTTGTGCGTAGTTTTTTTATAGATCAACTGTAAATAAAAATAGTGCACTTTAGAGTGCACTATTTTTTATCCATATAAAATTAACGTACAAAGAATTAGTTTACAGTGTAGGTGAATGTTTTAGAAGAAGATTGCTCATTTTCCGTGAAATCAGCAATTCCTTCTTTTGTAGTAGCACTGCTTAAAGCATCATACTCTGCATCAGAAAGAGATATGGTTATTCCATCGCTTCCAGCAAAAAGGTAATTAGTATAGGTCATACCGTTTAGAATTATACCATCTAATAAATCTCTATCTGTAAACCTAATAATCATGGAAGGGGCTGAAGCAAATGTACCTGTTGTTCTAGGATATAATGTAGCCGAAGTCACTTCAAAAGTTGTAGGTAGAGCAGCAGTAGTAAATGTAATTTCTTTGTCTAAAGTGGTTCCATATGCGGTACTTCTTGCTGTTATTCTAACCGTATATTCTGTATTAGCAGTAAGACCAGTAAATACATAACCAGAAGAAGTAACTCCTGTTGCTTCTTCATTATTATTAATATAGATATCAGCAAGAACGCCTCCTGGACCATCTATAGTTAAAGATGACCAAGAAATATTAGCACTATTTGTACCGTTGCTGTCTAATGTTAACGTAAAATCATTTGGAGCAGGTGCACTCTGAGTTGTAAGCTCAATTTGTTGAGTACTAGTTGTTTCAAACGCATTAGATTTTGCTATCACTTTTGCTTCATACGTTGTTTCGGCATTTAGATTTGAAAACGTATAGGTTAGGACCTCTAGATCCGACGCTACTAAGGTGTCATCTAAGTAAATGTCATAAACGACACCGTCATTATCGTCTATAGTAGCAGCAGTCCAATCTATCGTAAAATCAGTAATTGTAATATCTTTAGCAGTAAGATCAAAAGCTGAAGGGATTGGCAGCGCTAATGTGGTAACGTCTATCACTTGGGTAGAAGTTGTTTCAAACGCATTAGATTTTGCTATCACTTTTGCATCATACGTTGTTTCTGCATTTAGATTTGAGAACGTATAGGTTAATACTTCCAGATCCGAAGCTACCATAGTGTCGTCTAAATAAATATCATATACGACACCGTCATTGCCTTCTACAGTAGCAGCAGTCCAATCTATCGTAAAATCAGTAATTGTAATATCTTTAGAAGTAAGATCAAAAGCTGAAGGGATTGGCAGTGCTGATGTAATTACCTCTATCACTTGAGTAGAAGTTGTTCCAAATTCAATAGATTTTGCGGTAACTTTTGCATCATACGTTGTTTCAACACTTAGATTTGAAAACGTATAGGTTAGGACCTCTAAATCCGACGCTACTAAGGTATCGTCTAAGTAAATGTCGTATTCGACACCTTCAGTGCCTTCTATAGTGGCAGCGCTCCAATCTATCGTAAAATCAGTATCGGTGATATCTTTAGATGTGATGGTGAAATTGGACGGGTTTGGCGGAATAGTTGTTTCTTCATCGTCATCACTACTACAACTTGAGAGTATAAAAAATGATGAAATAAAAAGAGTTAAGGTAAATAATTTGTTGTTTTTCATAATTAAATCGTAAAGTTTGATAAAAATTTAAGGTTCATAGTTGAATTTTAGTGATGGATATTTTCGTATAGTTTTTATTTTTTTTGAATGGAGCATAACCATTGGTATAGAAATATAGGGCAGGTGATAAGCGCTATCGTTTCGGTTTAATACTTAGCTAGCATACCAATTTTGCTCTTATTTTTTGTTCACATATCAGGTTTTATATATGGTGGGCGTTATAAATCTGGCTGCCGTTAGGCAAGTAAATACAGGGCTTTGGGGTGATGCAAAACCGCTATGATTTTTATAACGTGTTAGGGGTCGTTTTTATTATGTTAAATTTTTGATAGTCAGGTCCCGTAATTTTTTTCTTTTTTAAAGGGTGTTTTAAGGGCGTACTTATTGAAGAGAAATAAGAAGTGCCTGAAATTTGGTATGCATCGCAATTAGGAAAATCTGTAGAAAATAACTTATTTCTTAAATATTTTACGATACCTAAAAACAGGGATTGAATCTTAAAAAAACGATTATGAGTAGTAGTGGAAAAGTTCTTTTTCTTAAAAGGATTAGAAGGTATTTATTTTTCCGTGTGCTTATATATCCAATCCATTAGTTCTATTTTATCTAGATCGTCCCAAGTGGTCTGTGTATTCCTATGTTCGTTTAGCTTATATTCTGGTTGTAAAACAACTAAATCCGTATTTTCATTTCCGGCAAGATCTAATTCAGCTATAAAACCAACAATATCTGTGGCATTATTTTCATACAAGGTCCGGAAGTATTTTTTAAGCCTATATTTTATTTTAGGCTCAATATAAGCACGCACAGCATAATTTTTATAGATCTGAGCATTTGCATTTTCTGTATCCGTATAACTATACGATGAAAAATCTCGATAGGTATCTGGAGCCGTTTTGGGGGTGCCTTTCAAATAGGTTTCCAACATATAATTTATAAATAGGGGCTCCCAAAGGTCAATTTTATTAATTTTTATATCGCGTTCATGTTGGTGCCATTTACGTGTCCAGTCTAAAGTAAAATCACAAATAACAATTCCTTTTATATTTAGCTGAAAATCAAAATCTCCCTTTTTTATAAACTCTATATATTTCATGGCTCTATGCCCCACTAAGCTTGCTCCCAAAAAGAATACATTTTTATTGGGTAAAGAATATGTAGTAAAGACTTCTTTAAGTAGTTGGTGTGTAGAACGCATGGAGGATTCTAAAAAGTAAAAGTCAAAAGGTATTTCCGTGGAGACGGACACTACTGCAAAGTTTTTTTCAAGTGCTTGCGTATACATTTGCTTGGAACTTTTATTTCTCTTGTCATATCCAGAATCTTCAAGAAAAATAAGGACGCCCTCAATACGCTTATTTTCAGGTAGCATTAAGGTGTACCCTTTTTCTATAAAAGGGAGAAAGTCATTTGCTCCCTTTCCTATCCCAAGGCTATCATTTTTTGCGGGTTCATACTGCTCAACTATTTGCTGAGCAAAAGAGTTCAGACTTAAAAGCGTAATAAAGAACAAAAAATATAGTTTATTAGGCATGCTTAGAATTTTTAATTGTTTTAGATACCTAAAAATAAGGATTATGTTTTAGAAGTGTGGAGTCTAGAGCTATAGTATATCAGATTAAGGAGCAATTGGTTTGTCTCACGCTACATCTTTGCTGTAGGATGTTTTTAGGGTACTATTTATGATGTCACTAATTTCTTTTGCGCAGTCAACAATCATAAAGTGCTGCCCTTTTTCAATTAAAATAGCATTATCTCCTTTTGCGGGAAGCAATTTATCTTTCGTTCCGCAAATCTTAATCAAATTATGGAGCTGTGTTTCATTTTTCCAAGTCACTAGCTCACCAAGCGCCCATTTTGTAAAATTCAAATCAGTAGCATCTAAAATGGCATTCAGTAACGCTTTGTTCTGGGTTCCGAACATATAGTAAGCTACTGGTTTTGGCGGATTCAATAATTTTGCAGGAAGTACTTCAATCAGTTTTAACCTTCCTATAAATTTTAGAATTCCACTAAGTTCATTTCGTGTCGCTACAGATGAAATTAGAATTGTGAATTTAGGTGTTACCAGTTTACTTATTTCAGTAGCAATTAATCCTCCAAAACTAACTCCTAGAATTCCGAACGTCTCATGCTCCCCAATTTTATATTTTTTAATCAACCGTTTGGAGTATTCAATAATTGGTTCTTTAGGGTTTGGTTTAATCCATTCTACAGGAATTAAATCGTATTCAAGCGTCAAATACTCAAAAATTCTTTGGTCTGCACCAAGGCCACTAATTGCAAATATTTTCATACTGTTTTGAGCTTGGGTTTTAGTGTACCATGGGTTTTTATATACAAGTTGCTATAAATTCTTGTACTGTGTTATTTTTGGCTATATTTATTTATCAAACTATGTAGTTTTTCATCTTTTGAAATTTCAACCCAGCGTCTTGATGTAATCCCATGATTATTCATCATATCCATATCAGCTCCACGTTTTAATAACTCTTCAATGATTTCAAATCGTAGTTGATTTAGTTCTTTTTGTTCTTCTCTCCAAGTTTTTCCATATTCTCTAATTGCAGTGAAAATTGGATTGTTACCGTTTTTTTTCTCCGATGTATTAATGTCTACTTTATTACTTTTAATTAAGATGAGAGATGTTTTTGAAAGATTATGATATACAAGTGAAATATGTAGCGCATTAAATCCATCATTATTTAACCAATTAATATCCGCATCATTGTCAATCAGATATTTTACTATATCAATTTGTTCTTTAGAATCTTGATATTGCGATTGACAGTGTAGTGATTGAATTAAAATTGAACTTGGGTTTGAAAAGTCCGAATAGCTATTTATGTCAATATTATTAGTTTCAATTAACTCAATTACTTTTTTTTTATTCGATTCATATAAGGCGCTAAATAGTTCCTTTCCAATAGTATTTTCGGAGCTTTTAGAAGAAAAACTATTTTTAAATAATTTCATATTTTAATTGATCTATTTCAGTGCAGCATTTAGTATAAAAAAAGCATAGCGCAGGTGATAAGCACTATCGTTTCAGTTTATTACTTAGCTAAATATAAATATTTTGCTTTTATTTTTTCTGCTATAGACGTCAAATTTTATAGTTGGCGGACTTTGTAAATAATCACAGACCTTCGATTAGGCGCGAATGTCCTATATTTTTTACCTCCGTTCTTCTCAAGCATCATAAGATGTATACTTTTACCGCAAGTAGCAGTTTTTGAGCCTATGCTATTGCAGCACAAATTACAAGAAATATTGACGTATGTTGGTCAAGGTATTTTAACTATTTTTGCGGCTGTCATGAAAGTATGTATTGCCGAAAAACCGAGTGTTGCCCGTGAAATTGCTACCGTATTAGGAGCAAATAAAAAATGCGATGGCTATTATGAAGGTAACGGCTATGCGGTAACCTATACTTTTGGCCATTTGTGCACCTTATTTGAACCAAATGATTACAAGCCGCATTGGAAAAGTTGGGACCTGAATAACCTGCCCATGCTTCCCGAGAAGTTTAAAACCAAAGTTGTAGCCAATTCGGGCATCCAAAAACAATTCAAGATTGTAAAAAAATTATTTGATTCCGCTAGCTTGGTCATCAACTGTGGGGATGCAGGGCAGGAGGGAGAGCTGATACAACGTTGGGTGATAGACCAAGCGGGATATAAGGGAGAAGTGCAGCGTTTATGGATTTCTTCTTTAACCACCGAGGCTATAAAAGAAGGGTTTGAAAAATTACAACCGTCTGCCCAATATGACAACTTATATTATGCAGGGTTTTCTAGAGCTATTGGTGATTGGCTTTTGGGCATGAATGCCACCCGATTGTATACCTTAAAACATGGGGGCTACAAACAAATGCTTTCGGTTGGGCGTGTGCAAACACCCACTTTAGCAATGCTGGTAAATCGGTTTAAAGAAATAGAAAATTTTAAACCACAACCGTATTGGGAATTACAAACCTTGTATCGGGAAACCTTATTTAGCTATGAAGAAGGGCGTTTTCAGAAAATGGAAGACGGAGAAAAACTGGCAACTATTGTTAAAGAGCACGATTTTGAAATTGTCTCTACCACAAAAAAGGCCGGTAATGAATACGCACCCAAGCTATTTGATTTAACGGGTTTGCAGGTGCATTGCAATACCAAGTTTGGGTTTAGTGCAGACGAAACCTTAAAGATTGTTCAGAAACTATACGAGCAGAAAGTAGTGACCTACCCTAGAGTAGATACCACATTTTTGCCTAATGATGTCTACCCTAAAGTCCCTGGGATTCTTAAAAAACTGAATTCGTATGAGACCTTAACCGAACCGCTTCATGGGAAGAAATTAAAGAAAACGAAAAAGGTTTTTGATGATAGTAAGGTTACGGATCACCATGCGATTATACCAACAGGACAACAAATAAAATTACCTTACGCCCAGCAACAGGTGTATGATAGTATTGTACGCCGTTTTATCGCTGTTTTTTATCCAGATTGTAAAGTTTCTAATACGACGGTACTTGGTAAGGCAGAAAAAGTAATGTTTAAAGCCACTGGAAAAGAAATTTTAGAAAAGGGGTGGCGTGTTGTTTTTGAAAAACCGGAGGCGAAAGCCACTACGGAGAAAGGGATGTTGCCTTCTTTTGTAAAAGGAGAAAAAGGTCCACATGAGCCTTCCTTTTTGGAGAAAGAAACCAAACCACCAAATCAGTTTACGGAAGCTACCTTATTGCGTGCTATGGAAACGGCAGGGAAGCAAGTAGATGATGATGAACTTCGGGAGTTGATGAAAGAAAATGGTATCGGCCGCCCTTCTACACGTGCCAATATAATTGAAACCTTATTTAGAAGAAAATATATAAAACGAAATAAAAAGCAAGTACTCCCAACGGTTACCGGTATTCAATTAATTGATACCATCCAAAACGAAATGCTAAAATCTGCGGAGCTCACCGGTAAGTGGGAGAAGCAGTTAAAAGATATAGAGAAAGGCACGTTTAGTGCCGGTAGTTTTATCAAGCAGATGAAGCGAATGGTAGATCATCTGGTGTACGAGGTACGTAGTGAAACGAAGAAGGCGAATATTTCGGCAGTGAATAATAAACCGGTAACAGCTCCTAAGAAAAAGGCGGTAAAGAAACCGGAAGGCTTAACCTCCGAGGCTTGTCCTAAATGTAAAAAAGGAACGATCCGCAAAGGGAAATCAGCTTATGGTTGTTCGGAGTTTAATAAGAGCTGCGATTTTGTAATGCCCTTTAAGTTTGAAGGTAAAACTATTTCAGAAAAACAGTTTATTAGACTATTTCAAAAAGGATCAACAGTAAATTTAAAAGGCTTTAAAATTAATGATGCTTTGGTGGAAGGCTTGCTTAGGTTTGATGAAAATTATAAGCTCAAGTTGGAACCTAAAAAGGGTAAAGTAGCCGTAAAAAGTACTCCGGAAGATAATAGCTGTCCGAAATGCAACAAAGGCACCATTTTAAAAGGGAAGACCGCTTATGGCTGCAGTGACTACAAAACGGGTTGCGATTTTAGATTTAGTTTTGATGACATCCGAGAAAAAGCAAAAGGGCAGCCACTAACTAAAGAGTTGGTCTTTAAAATATTTAGAGAAAACTAAAGGGTTTGGTTTTAAGGCGCAAGTGAACGTAAAATAAGATACTCTAGCTATGGCACAATCGCACGCTTCTTAAAATGGCTTATAATTCCAAAATTTACTGAGCCTAGTACTATTGAAACCGGGAAAAACATGATATTTCCCATCATCCCCATGAGTAGTGCTGCGGGGATATTCGTGAGGAATTCTGCTAAAGGCTCTTTAAGTAGCGCGGTAAAGAAACAACCTAGAAATATAATGGTTATGCAACTCAGAATAGAAAGAAGAATTAGTTTTAATTTTGAATAGGTTTCAAATTCGGAATAGTAGAAAAATAAACTGTAAAAGAGGATGCATGCCATAGACATTCCTCCCAGTAAGGGATAGTTTACCGTTGCTGTAAAAGAACTTTTGCCGCCTATAATCAAGATTCCGTTTCCAAGAACAAGATTGCTTATAAGAATGGCAAATGCTGTTTTTGTTCTAATGCTTTTTAACATATGGCCTGTGCGTGTGTGGGTACTATTTGTTTTTTAGGAGTTGTGCGATTTAGGTACGTGTTCTTATCTGACCGGTCACCTATTTTTCTGTAGTTTCCCCATCAATCAGCATCGCCAGTGGTGTGGTTTAGACGCTCTATAAACTTCTCTACATTAAACTTAATATCATCTTCGCCTATTTGATCAAAGGGGTTTTCTAGATGCTCCTGAATGTTTTCTAAGCTTACAAGAATCATCGTGAGTAGAATAGGGATTACAAACTCTAAGCCCCAAGACATTTCTTCTGCTTTAAAGGCAAAATAAGGGCCATAGACAATTGGAAGTATTTTTATAAAAAGGGAGCTAAATGCGCGTAGGGTTCTGGGGGTTCTGTATTGGTAAATATGTTTGATAGATTCGAAGGAAACCATCATTTTTTGTAAATATTGATTGGTTCTGGAGCATTCTCCCGCAGATAAACCTTCTTCCCGCAATTCGTGTTTTATATACAATGAGAAATCAGAAAAGTTATCGTACACCTTTTTTTCGTTCTCTATTAAATTCGATTTTGAATCCGTAAACATGACTCTAAAATTATTGAAGAAGTCATAGATTAATGAAGACATTTTGGTCACATTCTCCGGTTTTGGGTGTGCAATCCAATCTCTAGACACAAAGTAGATAGCACGCAAATAACCTTTAATAGCGGCATATTCTTTTAACGCTGCTTCTCTTCTTTTATAGGCGCCACCAATAGAAAATACGATAGGAAAAATAATAGAGGTAGCTACTAAAGTAAGAGGAAACTCCGCTTCATATTTGTAATGAATGCAGATTGCGGTAGAGATGACGGCTAAGCCAGAGATGATAACCGTTTGAAGGTTAACAATAAGAAGAAATCTTTTGATGTGGAGTTTCATGAATGGTAGTTAAATAAAAAGATGCGAAGCTATGAAAACTATTGGTATCGGTACTATGCTCTAACAAACGCGTAACAATGCTTTTAACAACAGGGTTCTAGTTAGCTTCTTAGATTTTTTTTAGTTCATTATTTTTCGAGTTAGCACCAGAAACACCAGAGGGTAGTTGCCTATTAGTTCTGTTCATTTGTAGAAATGATAATAGTATCTTCTGGGAAAGAAGTCTGTAGGTTTCCATTTTTTTCTTCCGTTATAAATTCTGAAGCTGTATTTTGATACCAGTGTAAACCATTGCCAATTGTTTTTTCTAAAAATAAGACCGTCTGTAGTTCCGCAATAAACGCGACAAAATCTGAATGCATATGTTTAAGAAAATGAGCTACATATGCAGTGGAAGTTGTCTGTTTATTAAAATGAAATCTAATGCCTTTTTCTTTACAAACGGTAATTAATAAACTGGTATTTTCTATGGCTAAAATTAAAAAGGTTTGTGGCACTTCAGGCAAATCAGGTCTGTGAAATTTATGAATATCAGGTATCTTAAGTTTTAAGAGTAGATAGCCATAGACATAATTTTCATAGTCATTTATAAGCGCGTATATAGCATCTAGCTGTAGTTTGATAGGAGAATTATAAAAAGTTTTTTCAGCTTCTGACGGAAACCACATCGCAAACGTTGTTTCTTCCTGACTAAGAAGTCCTTGAAAATCTTTCTGTCCTACCAAAGAAAGGTTTTCTAGTTGAAAAGGTTCTAAACAACTTAAACTACTGTTTACATAGCTATAATCATAGGGGCTTATGAATAGTGCATTAGGATGCGTACCATTTTTTATGAATTTTTTGGCAGCATTAAATTTTCGAGCATCATTTTCATCGTAAAGTAGAAACAGGCTATACTTTTTTCCTTTTGCTTCAAAGCATATAGAAGTATAAAAAGTACCTTCCTCGTAGAGTTTTGAATATGATCCGTGAGAGGTGTATGATATGAAATGCGTATTCATTGCCTCTTTTAACTTGGTCTCAATCGCTAACCTATCAAATACATCGGTTGCAGGAATGCCAGTACTCTGTGTGAATAATCTGCCAAGAAGCTTATGCTCAATATCCGGTAGCCCAAAATCTGATAGGTTGTTGTAATTGGTTCTTTTCTTAAATAAATTTTTAAAAAAGCTCATGAATTGTAAGTGTAATAACCCGTTATGTAGGCACTGTAGCTATTACAGGAGACTATATTTAATAAAGATTACAATTTCTAATGCAAACGCAACAAATAGAAATACCTTAGCTTTTTGATGCGGCATTAATATAGCAGCAATTAGTGTAACCACAGGGACCACCAAGTTGGTGATTATTCTCAAAGGCCGTATGGAATACACATCTATAAATTCTAATAGGTTTATGACAAAATAGAATAAGCTTACCACCAAGCCAGAGCCTATAATGAGAAGAAATAAATTTACCACCTTATCTACGTCTACAGTATCTTGATTTTTTTGGGTGATTAATTTGGCGCCACATTTTTTGCAAAATAACGCCGATGGATCATTTTCTGTTGTACAAGCTAAACATTTCATGGGATAAGGTTTTATTAGTTTTTAGGATCTCTCCCATATTCGTTTGTTCCTCTTTCACCTTCTTGGAAGAGCAAAAAGAGTCCGTAAAAAGGAATTAACTGGTACCAACCGCTATTGCCTAAGTCATGGCAACGTTTGGCGGCTTGTGCGCATAGTATCCATATACATGGAATTAATAGAAGTAGAATAACGAGGCCAGCTCCGCCACTTCGTGTGCTTTCTACAACGAGAATCAATAAAAAGTAAAAGACTAAATACATCAGGATGGTAAGGCCATATTCTGTTCTCCTTATTCTGCCTTCAAAGGAGAACATGCGTTGAAACATGCCACTATTATCTAGCGTAGGATGATGAGCACGGTTAGAACGTTTGGGAATATATTTTACTTCTCCGCCATCAATAGGGCAAAAGGTAGTATCATCTGCATAGCTCTTGAAACACTTTACACATCTAGGGGTTTTGTCTTCTGGAGTAAGTAACCGTTCTCCGTCTTTTTCGCAAAAAACGTATTCCTCGGAGTAAGTAGTTTGGCATAAGGGGCAGCTATTTACTTGAGCTATTGCAGGCTCTTTTTCAGTGGTTACTGCCACTGCTGTGCCACATACTTGGCAAAAACTAGCACCTTCAGTAATGAGCGTAGCACATTTTGTACAAATGTTTTTCATAGTTTTATTTCAGGTTGGTCGGTAAGGGTATAACGGTTATTGTGCTTATCTATTTTATAGCCTCTAATTTTAGGAGATATAATAGCCTGCTAGAAATAGCAGCATAAGGCCAAAACCTATGAATAGGGCTATTTTTGCTTTTTGATTGGGCGTTAATACCGCGGCAATTAATAGGGTTAGTGTAGGGATTAACGTCATAAATGACGATAGGTTAATTACATCATAGATGAAATCTAGGTCAAAAGTACTAATCACAAAGTAGCCTAGTTCTACAATTACAAAGGAGGCAATAACGGCAAGTAACAACCAAACGGTTTTGTTAGAACTAGCATCCGAAGCTTCATTTGAGGGATATAGCGGAGTGCCACAATTTCTACAATATTGGGCTTCTTCTGTGTTAAGAACACTACAGGCAGTACATTTCATATGTATTCTATTGGTTGATAAATTTAACCTTAGGTCTGTTTGGAGATATAGTTGCTTTGCTTATTATGAATAATAGCATACACGATAAATTGGCTAAGCAAGCCACCACCACTAATGCCCATAAGGCATAAGCTCTAGACGCTTAGAGGTAAAAGGTTTTATATACAACGGTTACTATCGAGATGTATTTTATTGTTTTTAAAAATTCATCGTAACCTAGAGAAACTATGGGTGTTTTTGAGTAGGATTCAGTCTTAAATTTTAAGACGTTTTAGTTACTTCTCTCGAAAGAAAATATAAATATTCTGTGGGTCTAAAGGGGTCCAGTCTGTACCTTGAAAAGTATGGGTGTCCCAATAAAAATTTGCAGTTATATTTTTTATTTTACTTAAATCGCCATCGTAGGTACTCATGTTTGTATGATTACCGTCATAGGTTATACCAATAACTTCCCAATAGCCTCCTTTTGCACTTACTTTTTCTGTTAATGCAGTAATTGCGTTTTTTTCACTTTCTACGGTGCTACTCGTTATAAGTGTTTGCCATTGTTTTTCCATTGTAATTTCTGTTTTAGGTTTAAGCACAAAGAACCATAAGCAAAAGCCTATTAGGGCAAGTAAGGCAGTTAATACCATAGAAGTTTTCATTTTATTTGTTGTTTGGATAGGGTTTTTTCTAACCATTTTAAATAAACGGCATCGTGTCTTTTTTTAATTTGTTCGCCACCATTCATGATAGAATTAAAATCTTTTTCATGAGGAGTGCCTTCTTTGTATTCATCAGGTAAGCCTAACATGTGCCCAAATTCATGAACAATACCTCTTTGTTTTCCTCCACCATTTTTCATCACGGTCGTAAAATCTTCGCTATCTAAATTTACCCTGCTTGTTATAGGGTTGACAGAGCTAGTACTAAAAGCGCCTTTCTTTATTTTTTTTACATGGACTTCCCAATGCTCTGTAATGGACCATCCGGTGGTAATAAATTCAAAACGAAAATCTATAAAAACCTTTTTGCCTTTGCTTAATTTTTTTAAGATTCTTTTATTGCCCCATTTAGAGTTTACCGAGCTTTCAAAGTCTTTTACAAATTTTGTTTTATCAAAGGCAGACCATACCATAGTTCCGCTATCTTCAAATATGACCTGTATTTTCATAAAAACAATTAAGGTCAAATGTTTTGTAGCATCCGATACCAAATAAAGATCATAGGCATCATTTACTCCGCCACCTAGCCACCCTATACTTCCGGAAGTATAGTCCGTTTCTTTAGCTATTATTTTTTCTCCAGGCTTTAGTACATCCAAAATTATAGCGTCTTTTTTTAGTTGTAGAAAGAGAATGGTCACTTTCTTGAAAAATAAAGATATCAATTTATATCCCATTTTCTATAGCTGATATAAAAAAAATCAGCATAAGAATTACATCTTATACTGATTTTTTAAAAACGTGTAGTTAGTTTATAATAAGCCTGCGCGCTCTAAAAGTGGTTCAATCTTAGGTGCTGCCCCGCGAAATTTTTTGTACAATTCCATTGGGTTTTCTGTACCTCCTTTAGAAAGTACATGTTCTTTAAATTTAGTAGCCACTTCTTTATTGAAAATTCCTTTTTCTTTAAAGTAGGCAAAAGCATCAGCATCCAAAACTTCTGCCCATTTATAACTGTAATATCCGGAAGAATATCCGCCTTGAAAAATATGAGCAAAAGAAGTACTCATACAGGTATCTGGTGTGGCAGGGTATAGATCAGTTTCTTTAAATACCGTATCTTCTTGAGCCTTTACATCAGTAATAGTTGTAGGGTCCGTACCATGCCAAGACATATCTAACAAACCAAAACTTAGTTGTCTTAAGGTTTGCATGCCTTCTTGGAAGGTGGCAGAAGCTTTTATTTTCTCAACCAATTCCATTGGGATAACTTCTCCAGTTTCATAGTGTGTAGCAAAAAGTTCTAAAGCTTCTTTCTCATAACACCAGTTTTCTAGCACTTGACTAGGAAGTTCTACAAAATCCCAATACACAGAGGTACCCGATAATCCTGGATATACCGTATCTGCTAACATGCCGTGTAAACCGTGTCCAAATTCATGAAACAAGGTAGTTACCTCATTAAAGGTTAGTAAAGAAGGCTTGCTAGCGGTTGGTTTTGTGAAATTGCAAACGTTAGAAATATGCGGACGCACATTTTCTCCGTTTTCTACATATTGCGATTTAAAAGAAGTCATCCATGCGCCACCGCGCTTCCCAGCTCTAGGGTGAAAATCAGCATAAAAAATAGCCACTAGTTTACGATCTTCATCATATATGCTATATGTTTTTACATCTTCATGGTATTTGTCAATATCAAAAACTTCTTCAAACTGTAAACCATATAATTTTTCAGCTACGGTAAAAACACCAGCAATTACATTTTCTAGTTTAAAGTAGGGTTTTAGCTTTTCATCGTCTAAATTGAAAAGCTTTTGTTTTAGCTTCTCAGAGTAGTATGCACCATCCCACTTTTCTAATTGGTCTATGCCATCTAATTCTTTTGCAAAATCTTCTAACTCTTTAAATTCTCTTTCGGCAGCAGGTTTTGCTTTCTCTAGCAGTTCATTTAAAAACTCTTGTACTTTTTCTGGTGTTTGTGCCATACGCTCTTCCAACACAAAATGAGCATGTGTTTTATAGCCTAATAAATTAGCGCGTTCATGACGTAGTTGCGCTATCTTCAGCACATTCTCTTGGTTGTCTAACTCATCATTATGGAAAGCTTTACTGCCAAAGGCAATAGATAGTTTTTTTCGAAGCGCTCTATTTTTGGCATATTTCATAAACGGAATATAGCTAGGGTAGTCTAAAGTAATTAACCAACCTTCTAGTTCTTTTGCTTTGGCCATTTGTGCCGCGGCTTCTTTCTCTCCTTCTGGGAGTCCGTCTAGATCTGTTTCATTCGTCAGATGCATTTGAAACTTATTCGTTTCTGCTAGGATGTTTTCTCCGAAGTTTAATTTTAATTTTGAAGAGGCTGCGTCTATTTCTCTTAGACGTTTCTTCTTATCTTCTGATAGATTAGCGCCATTACGACTAAAACCTTTGTATTTTTTATCTAGAAGTGTCTGTTCTTCCGTCGTTAAATCTAAATTTTCTTTCTGATCATAAACTGCTTTTACACGTTTAAATAAATCTTCATTTAGAGTGATATCATTACCAAACTCAGAAAGAATAGGAGAGATTTCTTGGGCTATTTTCTGAATGTCTTCATTAGTTTCAGCAGAATTTAGATTGAAGAATACACTAGAAATACGATCTAATTGTTTGCCAGAATAATCTAGAGCAGCAATGGTATTTTTAAATGTTGGTGCTTCTGTGTTATGAGTGATAGCCTCTATTTCTGCACGAGCATCTGCTATAGCTTGCGTAAAAGCAGGCATAAAATGTTCGTTTTTTAATTCAGAAAATGGTGCAGTATCAAATGGGGATAATAATGGATTCATTGTATAGTTCTTAGTTATAGTCTTTGATAGTTAGTAGCTGAAAACATACGGGCCATAAAAAGGGCCGGTATGGGGCAACAAACAAGCGCTAACTATTTTTTATTTACAGATTTAGCGCCTTCAATTACTTTTAGTTTTAATCCTTCTTTATAAAGAATAATTTTATCTAACACACATTTATCAGCGCTACCGATAATTTGAGCAGCAAGAATACCAGCATTCTTTGCGCCGTTTAAGGCTACTGTGGCAACAGGAACGCCGCCAGGCATTTGTAAAATAGATAACACAGAATCCCAACCATCAATAGAGTTACTGCTTTTTACAGGAACACCAATAACGGGAAGGGGAGACATAGAAGCTACCATTCCAGGTAAATGAGCAGCACCACCAGCACCTGCAATAATCACAGTATACCCATTAAGGTGAGCGTTTTTACTGAAATCAAACAGTTTTTCAGGAGTACGGTGTGCAGAAACAATATCTACATCAACTTCTATATCAAAACCTTTTAAAATATCTATGGCATCTTGCATTACGGGCAGGTCACTTGTGCTCCCCATTACTACGGCTACTTTACTCATGTTATTTATTTTTTCGTTGTGATTTTATATTTGTCAGATCCCATTTCTAGTAAGATTTGATCTTTAAAATTATCAATTTCTTTTATAGGATAGGCCGACTTAAATTTTGTGATTTTATCATTTAACTTAAATTCATAATAATATAATTTATTAGAAGATACCCCCATTACAAAATGATTGCTACCTTCTAAATGATAGGACAAAGTAATTTCGTCTTCTAGTTTTAAATGCTTAGTACCAAAATAGTCTGTTTCATCTAAATTTGAATTCGCTAAAGTACAAGCTTTCATGTCGTACTTTTTACTTTTCAAAAACGATCCTTTAAAAAGTAACCGATTGTTTACGTACATTTCTTTTGAAGGATATTTCAGAATTAATTCATAAGAGCCATATAATTCAATAGCACAATTTAGGGAGTCTACAAATGTGGTTTGAATGGTTTTATTTCGAATTTCGTTGATTAATTTATCGGCTGCAGTTTCGTCCAGTTTTTTTTGAGCGATTTCAGATCCGTGATTTACTTTTAAACTTTTGTCAGAGAGCTGATCTAAGGAAACAGTCTCAAGCTGTTTTTTATCAAATAAAGGCGCTTTGTAAGTAATAGCTTTTTCTGATTCATTATGGAATCCAAAAATATTTCCTTCACGATCTATAACAAACTCAAGCTTGTCTATGTCAATAGTTTTTAATCGCTCTTTGCTCTTTTTTTTATAGATGATGAGCTCCTTCTTTGCGGCGGAATTATCTGTTTTGAAAAAAACATATTTCTCAGTATCCCTATAGTAATTAGGTTTATTTCCAATATTTTCTACCGTAAAGTCTTTTTTCAAGGCTTCTTCAAAAAACAACATTTCAGGGTGCTTGTCTTCTTCCGTTTTACAAGAAAACGTTACTAATAGCACTAAAATGATGCAGGCGTACTTCATATAAAAGTAGTAATCTGGTGCTGTATTATTTGCTAATCACTTTAATTGTTTCTTTTACTTGCTGCGCAATACGTCGTGCAACCGCAATATCTTTATTTACAATGGTCACATGCCCCATTTTTCTAAAAGGTCTTGTTTGCTTTTTACCATAAATATGCGGGGTAACCCCTTCAAGCTTTAAAATAGCTTCCATGTGTTCATACACAACATCACCACTATAGCCTTCTGATCCTACAAGGTTTACCATAATACCTGCAACTTTACTTGCGGTACTTCCTAGCGGAAGGTCTAAAATAGCCCGGATATGTTGCTCAAATTGGTTGGTATAGCTAGCTTCAATACTGTAGTGTCCGCTATTATGTGGGCGAGGAGCAACTTCATTTATTAGTATTTCATCCTCGTGGGTCTGGAACATTTCTACGGCCAAGATGCCAATATGCTGCATTTTTTCTGACACTTGAAGTGCAATTTCTGTGGCTTTTTGCGCTACTTTGGCATCTATTCGCGCAGGGCAAATTACATACTCTACTTGGTTGGCTTCAGGATGAAACTCCATTTCTACCACCGGATAGGTAACTACGTCTCCAGAAGGGTTGCGAACCACAATAACGGCCAATTCATTTTTAAAGGGAATCATCTTTTCAGCAATGCATTCCCCTTTCGGTAAATTCTCAAGATCACTAAAAGTACGGACCACTTTTACGCCTTGTCCGTCATACCCAAACTGTGCTGCTTTCCAAACAAAAGGAAATGAAATTCCGCCATTGTCAACACTGTCTTTAATTTCACTAGCATAAGCAAAGCGCGAAAATTCTGCGGTTGGAAGGTTATGGTCTTGATAAAAAAGCTTTTGTCTTGCTTTGTTTTGTATCGTTCTTAAAGTTTTTGAGGGAGGGTATACTTTTACCCCTTCGGATTCTAACTTTTCTAAGGCATCAAGATTTATATTTTCTATCTCAATAGTAAGCACATCTACCTGCTTACCAAAATTATAAACGGCATCAAAATCCATTAAATCACCCAGAACAAATTCATCACAAGCAATCTTAGAGGGCGCATCTTCTGTTGCTTCTAAAACCTTTGTATAGATATCAAATTTTCGGGTTTCATAAAGCAGCATTTTACCGAGCTGTCCGCCACCTAAAATTCCCAATTTAAAGTCAGATGAAAAATAATTATTTGATTCTTTGTTTGACATGGTCCTGTGTGAAATCTGAATGAATTACAAAAATACACCGATTTCTTAAAACCAACGAGCTTACAAGTAAAAAGAGAAATCAAAACGCTATATTTGTCACTTCAAAAAAAATAAGCGTGATACAGCTCCACGATAAACAATTCAAACCATTTTTAAGTCAGGCTCAGGTTTTGGCTGCCGTAAAGAACGTTGCAGATAAAATTGCGGCCGACTATAAAGACGAAACACCTTTATTTGTAGGGGTTTTGAATGGTTCGTTTATGTTTGTTTCAGATTTATTAAAAGAATACCAGCATCCTTGTGAAGTATCTTTCGTAAAATTAAGCTCCTATAGTGGCTTAACTTCTACAGGAATTGTAGAAACGCTCCTAGATCTTCCTGAAGATATCAGTGGTAAAAGTGTTATAATTCTTGAAGATATTATTGATACAGGCAGAACCTTAAAAGAACTAGTGCATTTGTTTTCGCAAACAAACGTGAAAGAGTTTAAGATAGCCACCTTGTTTCATAAACCATCTGTTTATAACGGCGAATATAAAATTGATTACATTGGCATGGAAATACCCGATAAATTTATTGTGGGGTACGGACTAGATTACAACGAATTAGGAAGAAATTTAAAAGAAGTATACCAATTAAACCAAAATACTATGATTAATCTTGTGTTATTCGGAAAACCTGGTGCTGGCAAGGGCACACAAGCAGAATTTTTAAAATCAGAATACAATTTAAAGCATATTTCTACAGGAGACGTTTTTCGATACAATATCAAGAATGGTACTGAACTAGGAGTTCTAGCCAAATCTTTTATTGATAAAGGAGATTTAGTGCCAGATGAGGTTACTATTAAAATGTTGCAAGATGAGGTAATCAAAAATGCAGATGCCAAAGGATTTATTTTTGATGGATTCCCAAGAACAACAGCTCAAGCAGAAGCTTTAGATGCTTTCTTGGATTCTAAAGACATGAAAATTAATGCGACTATTGCTTTAGAAGCAAATGATGAAATTTTGATTCAGCGTTTATTAGAGCGTGGTAAGGTTAGTGGTAGAGCAGATGATCAAGACGAGAGCAAAATTCGTAATCGTTTTGAAGAGTACAATTTAAAAACAGCACCCTTAATTTCTTATTATGAGGGTAAGAATAAATTTTTCAGTGTAAACGGAATTGGAGAAATTTCTGAAATTACGGAAAGATTAAAGAAAGTGATAGATACGCTTTAAGCGTAGGGCACGCGGTCTTATTTTTTTTGATGGATAGCTAAAATGAGTTACACACCTAATGCAAGTGAAACAAAATTTTTAACTGTTGAACGTTTTAAGTATTCTAGGTTAGAAACACAAGCGGTCATGGAAAAACTTAAAGCTGCCAATTTTGCAGATTTAGCCCTTTTAGATCAAATTGAAAAGGAAGATTTATTTTTAAAAATAAAGGCAAGAAGTTATCGTCGCTGCAAAGTGCAGTTTTTAGTTGCTATACCTATAATCTTTTTAGGGTTGGTTTTTAAAGATGAATTCAGTGTTTTTTATTTAACAACAGCAATAGCGACCTATTTTTTAATCAGTTCTTTTTTTGGACTACAATCCAATAAGATTTCAAAATTAGAAAAGAAGTATAGTACCAATAGTACACAAAATTATTAGAAAGAGATGACGGAAGGCAATTTTGTAGATTACGTAAAGATAAATTTAGAATCGGGTAAGGGCGGAAAAGGATCCGTGCATTTACATCGTGAAAAATTTATTACCAAGGGAGGTCCCGATGGTGGTGATGGTGGTCGTGGTGGTCATGTTATTGTAAGAGGAAGTAAAGATCTATGGACCCTTTTAAATTTTAAATTTAAAAGAAGTTTTAGAGCAGGACATGGAGGTCATGGTGCTAAAAGTAGAAGTACTGGAGCCGATGGTGAAGATGTTTACTTAGAAGTGCCATTAGGTACGGTTATCAAAGATGCAGACACAGAAGAGGTGCTGCTTGAAATTACAGAAGACGGGGAAGAACAAGTTTTAGTTCCTGGTGGTTTAGGGGGGCGTGGAAACTGGCATTTTAGAACTTCTACTAACCAAACGCCTAGATATGCGCAACCAGGTATTCCTGGGCAAGAGCTAGCCGTGATTATGGAATTAAAATTATTGGCGGATGTTGGTTTAGTGGGTTTTCCTAATGCAGGGAAATCTACCTTATTGTCTGTCTTGACAACAGCAAAACCAAAAATAGCCGATTACGAGTTTACGACATTAAAACCAAATTTAGGGATTGTAAAATACCGTGAATTTCAGAGTTTTGTAATGGCAGATATTCCTGGGATTATAGAAGGAGCTGCAGAAGGTAAAGGATTAGGCTATTATTTTTTAAGACATATAGAACGTAATTCTACCTTATTATTTCTGATTCCTGCAGATAGTAAGGATGTTAAGAATGAATATGAAATTCTTTTAGACGAACTCCGTAGGTACAATCCTGAGATGTTAGACAAAGAACGTTTAGTAGTCATTTCTAAAAGCGATATGCTGGACGATGAGTTAAAGAATGAGATGAAAAACGAGCTAGAGAGTCAAATAAAGGACGTGCCTTTTATGTTTATCTCATCGGTAGCACAATTAGGTCTTGTAGAGTTGAAAGATAAGCTCTGGAAGATGCTAAACGATTAATTTATTTGGTTTTCTTATTTTTTAGGTATCTTAGTGTAAAGTAGTATATATGAAAAAGATAGGTTTTTTAATGGTCTTATTTTTTGTGGTTTCTTGTGCGGCCGTACGTGTAAATTATGATTACGATACTAAAACGGATTTTACGTCCTATACAACCTATAATTATTATCCTGATTTTGAATCGGGATTAAGTGGTCTTGATGAAAAACGAATTCTAGTACTCATAGATTCTACCATGCAAGCCAAAGGCATTCAACTTTCAGAAGAGCCAGATTTTTTTATTAATGTTCAAAGTAACGAATTTCAAGCTCCGCAAAGTAATAATGTTGGCGTAGGTTTGGGCGGTAATGGTAGGAATGTTGGGGGAGGTATCTCTATAGGACTTCCAGTTGGACAGCCAAAATTAGAACGCGAAATTCAAATTGATTTTGTAGACAGCCAGAAAGAATTTTTATTTTGGCAAGCAGTAAGCGCAAGCGGATTTAAAGAAAATGCGACTCCACAAGCGCGCGAGCAAAAACTGAGGCAAATTGTTGACAAAGTGTTTGATAAGTATCCGCCGAAAGCCAATTAAAGTTTTTTTCCTTCCTTAAGAAGCCATTTCTTTGCACGAAATACATTTTATGTTTTTTTTAGGTTTTTACCGAAGTCTTTTTCTAGATGCCTAACGTATCTATATAGTATTTCCCCCAACACCCCATTTCGGAGAAAAAAATAAACAATAATTTGTAGTAGCGGTAATATGTCGTTTTTTATGGTGAAGCGTGCGGAGTTTTATATTGAAAATAATAAAGTTGAAGTTTTTCATTCTTTATGGAAGCAATTTGTGCATCTAAATGGCAAGCGTGTTTCTGAAAAGTTTGGGTTTTTGCAGTCAGAGCATTATTTTAAACTTAATGGGAGCAATTATGATCTTAGATTAGCCCCTAACTTTATTAAGCCCGTAGCAAAAACCTTAAAGGTACATAAGAACAGTGTACCCGTAAATTTAGAAAACTCTATTGTACGCAGCTCTAGAACCTTATTGGTACTTGTAATAGCAGTAGGTATTTGGTTAGGGTTTATGATCGGTATAAATTTATATTCAGCTATCTGGGGTTAACAGTCCTATAATCCACTTACAACTTTAATTTTACCGTTCCCCATAATTTCAAATAATAGGGCGGATTTCGTGTGTAGATTTGTTTTGAGAAAAAAACGAATCTTCTCTTTTGTAACAAGTTAAGTAGTTGTACTACAAATAGCTAAGAAGATTCAAAAAGCGTATTAATCTTTAATAACACACCGATGAAAAAAATTAACCACAAAATTAGTCTTATGCTACTCGTTGCTTTTACAGCACTAAGTATGCAAATTACCAAAGCCCAAGATGTCGTGGGCTCTTGGAAAGGAACACTAGCTGTTCAGGGCACAGAAATGCCACTAATCTTCAATATTTCCGAAAATGAGGGTATACTTAGTAGTACCATGGATAGTCCGTCTCAAGGCGCTACAGATATCCCTATGGATGAAACAACACTTTTGGATACAGAGCTTACTATTCATTTTAAGCAAGCAGGTATTAAATATGTTGGAACTGTCGATGGCGTTAAAATTACTGGGATATTTTACCAGGCAGGAATGGAATTTCCTTTAATTTTGGAGAAAACAGAGAAAATGATTCCAGGAAATACGGCTTTACCTACTTCTGATGAAGCGTTAACAGCATTAGCACAAGCTGATAGCGGTAATTTTAAGTATTCAGTTTCAGATTATTTTGCAAAACCAAAAGCATCATCGTTTAATTATGCGCCTAATGGAAAGTATATTTCATACATGGAGAAAGATGATGATGGGAAACGTCATGTGTATGTAAAAGAAATTGCGACAGGGAAAATTACTAGAGCCATTGAAGAGAAAGATGAATTAATTAGAGGATACGGTTGGGTAAATAATAACCGATTGGTATACTTAATGGATCAAGGTGGTGATGAAAACTACCATTTATATGCTGCAGATTTAGACGGTGCAAACCAGAAAGATCTTACTCCTTTTGATGGCGTTAAAGCAAACTTTCTAGAACTTTTAAAAGAAGATAAGGATCATATTATCATTTCTTTAAATAAGAACAATCCTCAAATTTTTGATCCTTACAAAGTAAATATTGTTACAGGAGCATTAGAGCAATTGTACACCAATGAAGATGTAGCGAACCCAATTATGGGCTACAATTTTGATAAAGATGGAAACCTAAAAGCGTTTACGAAATTACGTGATGGCGTAGAACAAGATTTATATTATGCAAATGCAGCAGGTAAATTTGAAATTATCAATAGCTTAAATTGGAAAGATGCCTTCTCTATTCTTAGCTTTAATTATGCTTCTGAGAATGCAGATGATGCGTATGTGGTTTCTAACTTGAATAGCGATAAGTCAGAAATTATTTTATACGATTTTAAAGAGAAGAAAGAAATTAAAAAAGTATTTGCACATGATATGTATGATGTGTCTAACCTTTCCTTATCTAGAAAACGAAATTATGAATTAGATTACTTTCAATATGAAGGTGAAAAATCTGTAATTGTACCGGTAAGTACTTATTACAAGAAGCTTCATAAGAAATTCGAAAAAGAATTTAAAGGAAAACAATTCGGAATTGCAGATGCTACGGATGATGAAAACAATTATCTGTTGTACGTAACAAGTGATAAGTTAGCAGGAGTTTATTATTCTTATGATGTAAAGAAAGACGAGTTTAAAATGGTGTACAATATCATGCCTCAATTAAAAGAGGAAGATATGGCCGATGTGCGTCCTATTACATTTAAAAGTAGAGATGGTCTTACCTTACATGGGTATATTACGATGCCAAAAGCTGCTTTACATGGAGAAAAAGTTCCTGTGATTGTGAATCCACATGGAGGTCCACAAGGCATACGTGATTCTTGGGGTTTTAATCCGGAAGCACAACTTTTTGCAAGTAGAGGCTATGCAACCTTACAGGTGAATTTTAGAATTTCTGGCGGATATGGTAAAAAGTTCTTAGAATCTGGTTTTAAGCAGATAGGTAGAAAAGCAATGGATGATGTAGAAGACGGATTAGCATATGTCATTGAACAGGGTTGGGTGGCTAAAGATAAAGCGGCCATTTACGGGGGAAGCCATGGTGGCTATGCCGTATTAAGAGGATTGACAAAAACACCTGAGTTATATGCTTGCGGGGTAGATTACGTAGGTGTTTCTAATATTTTTACATTTATGAATACGATGCCTCCTTACTGGAAGCCTTATGTGAAGATAATTAAAGAGATTTGGTATGATGAAGCAATTCCAGAAGAAAAGATAATCATGGAAGAAGTTTCTCCTGTATTTCATATTGATAAAATTAAGAAACCATTATTTGTGGTACAAGGTGCTAATGATCCTCGTGTAAATATAGATGAGTCAGATCAGATTGTTAGTGCGCTAAGAGCAAAAGGAGTAGATGTTCCCTATATGGTAAAGTATGATGAAGGGCATGGCTTTTCTAAAGAAGAAAACAGAATTGCTTTGTATGAAGCAATGCTAGGCTTCTATGCAAAACATTTAGGTCAGAAGTAAAAAAAACTAAAAATCAAAACGATAAAAAAAAAGGGAGCCAAATGGCTCCTTTTTTTATGCGTATTAATTTCTATAGGACTAGCGTAAATCGATTCGGTTTTAGAAAATCCCCGTTCGCTCTTGAAAAACTACCGTTGGTCATAAAGTAGTTTTAAATACTTGATAATCACTATATCTTTACCTCATAATAGAAAACAAATCATCAATCTTAAAAATAATCATCTTATGAAAAATTTAGTTTACACCTTCGGAATTATCGCTACAATGACCATGTCTAATGTTGCAAGTGCACACGTACATCCAAATGATAAAAGTGCAAAAGTAGAAACTACGAGTATTAAAAATGTAGCACCAATAAGTATTGCTGTTGCACAGCGTGATTTAAGTACGGTACAGAAATTTATAGAATTTGGCGCCGATATAGAAGTTAAAACGGAAGTAAACGGAATGACCCCATTAATGTATGCGGCACGTTATAATAATGTATCGATGATAAAATTATTATTGGACAATGGCGCAGATAAAGAAGCTGTTTCAAAAATGGGATTCACCGCTGCAAAATATGCAGAACTATCTGGAGCAAGCGCAGCTTCAGAATTATTAAAATAATAAAGAACAAAACATCAATCAATCATCTAAAAGGGAGCCAAATGGCTCCTTTTTTTATGCGTATTAATTTTCATAGGACTAGCGTAAATCGATTTGGTTTTAGATAATCCCCGTTCGCTCTTGAAAAACTACCGTTGGTCATAAAGTAGTTTTAAATACTTGATAATCACTATATCTTTACCTCATAATAGAAAACAAATCATCAATCTTAAAAATAATCATCTTATGAAAAATTTAGTTTACACCTTCGGAATTATCGCTACAATGACCTTGTCTAATGTTGCAAGTGCTCACGTACATCCAAATGATAAAAGTGCAAAAGTAGAAACTACGAGTATTAAAAATGTAGCACCAATAAGTATTGCTGTTGCACAGCGTGATTTAAGTACGGTACAGAAATTTATAGAATTTGGAGCCGATATAGAAGTTAAAACGGAAGTAAACGGGATGACCCCATTAATGTATGCGGCACGTTTTAATAATGTAGACATGATCAAATTATTATTGGACAATGGCGCAGATAAAGAAGCTGTTTCAAAAATGGGATTCACCGCTGCAAAATATGCAGAACTATCTGGAGCAAGCGCAGCTTCAGAATTATTAAAATAATAAAGAACAAAGCATCAATCAATCATCTAAAAGGGAGCCAAATGGCTCCTTTTTTTATGCATATTAATTTCTATAGGACTAGCGTAAATCGATTTGGTTTTAGATAATCCCCGTTCGCTCTTGAAAAACTACCGTTGGTCATAAAGTAGTTTTAAATACTTGATAATCACTATATCTTTACCTCATAATAGAAAACAAATCATCAATCTTAAAAATAATCATCTTATGAAAAATTTAGTTTACACCTTCGGAATTATCGCTACAATGACCTTGTCTAATGTTGCAAGTGCACACGTACATCCAAATGATAAAAGTGCAAAAGTAGAAACTACGAGTATTAAAAATGTAGCACCAATAAGTATTGCTGTTGCACAGCGTGATTTAAGTACGGTACAGAAATTTATAGAATTTGGCGCCGATATAGAAGTTAAAACGGAAGTAAACGGGATGACCCCATTAATGTATGCGGCACGTTTTAATAATGTAGACATGATCAAATTATTATTGGACAATGGCGCAGATAAAGAAGCTGTTTCAAAAATGGGATTCACCGCTGCAAAATATGCAGAACTATCTGGAGCAAGCGCAGCTTCAGAATTATTAAAATAATAAAGAACAAAGCATCAATCAATCATCTAAAAGGGAGCCAAATGGCTCCTTTTTTTATGCATATTAATTTCTATAGGACTAGCGTAAATCGATTTGGTTTTAGATAATCCCCGTTCGCTCTTGAAAAACTACCGTTGGTCATAAAGTAGTTTTAAATACTTGATAATCACTATATCTTTACCTCATAATAGAAAACAAATCATCAATCTTAAAAATAATCATCTTATGAAAAATTTAGTTTACACCTTCGGAATTATCGCTACAATGACCTTGTCAAATGTTGCAAGTGCACACGTACATCCAAATGATAAAAGTGCAAAAGTAGAAACTACGAGTATTAAAAATGTAGCACCAATAAGTATTGCTGTTGCACAGCGTGATCTAAGTACGGTACAGAAATTTATAGAATTTGGCGCCGATATAGAAGTTAAAACGGAAGTAAACGGAATGACCCCATTAATGTATGCGGCACGTTTTAATAATGTAGACATGATCAAATTATTATTGGACAATGGCGCAGACAAAGAAGCAGTTTCAAAAATGGGATTCACCGCTGCAAAATATGCAGAACTATCTGGAGCAAGCGCAGCTTCAGAATTATTAAAATAATAAAGAACAAAACATCAATCAATCATCTAAAAGGGAGCCAAATGGCTCCTTTTTTTATGTGTATTAATTTCTATAGGACTAGCGTAAATCGATTCGGTTTTAGAAAATCCCCGTTCGCTCTTGAAAAACTACCGTTGGTCATAAAGTAGTTTTAAATACTTGATAATCACTATATCTTTACCTCATAATAGAAAACAAATCATCAATCTTAAAAATAATCATCTTATGAAAAATTTAGTTTACACCTTCGGAATTATCGCTACAATGACCTTGTCAAATGTTGCAAGTGCACACGTACATCCAAATGATAAAAGTGCAAAAGTAGAAACTACGAGTATTAAAAATGTAGCACCAATAAGTATTGCTGTTGCACAGCGTGATCTAAGTACGGTACAGAAATTTATAGAATTTGGCGCCGATATAGAAGTTAAAACGGAAGTAAACGGAATGACCCCATTAATGTATGCGGCACGTTATAATAATGTATCGATGATAAAATTATTATTGGACAATGGCGCAGATAAAGAAGCTGTTTCAAAAATGGGATTCACCGCTGCAAAATATGCAGAACTATCTGGAGCAAGCGCAGCTTCAGAATTATTAAAATAATAAAGAACAAAACATCAATCAATCATCTAAAAGGGAGCCAAATGGCTCCTTTTTTTATGTGTATTAATTTCTATAGGACTAGCGTAAATCGATTTGGTTTTAGATAATCCCCGTTCGCTCTTGAAAAACTACCGTTTGTCATAATGTATTTTTAAATACTTGATAATCAGTGTAAATTTATGTCAGATAATAATGACAATCAATAAAGTATACCCATATGAAAGTTTCCATTACGAGTACGAGTATCAAACAAAAAGAAATAGTAAAAATCTTAATTTTCGCAACTATTATTGGCGGTTTTTCGCTCTATAAATTAGGATATATGCTGGGACAACTGATCTATAATTTAGGCTACTAAGTATTAATTTCAAATACCATAAAATCAAATGAAAAATTACAGCATTATAAAAATGGATTCGTCCTGGTCTACAGAACAACTTAGAATAGATGTAGAGCGATTCGTGAATCAAAAATCACGTGAAGGCTATGAGATTACAACGGTAGCTTTTGGTGTAAATCTATGGTGGATGCCCACCGCATTTATAACTATTTGCAAATAGCCTACCGTTCGCTTATTCTAATTTACCGTTTGCCATAATTCACTTAGATATCCCCTTTAATAGATTTATTTTTAGGGTATAGAAATACAATAACCTTTAAAACCAATACTATGATCTCTTTAGTAAAATACATTATAGAAATAGTTATTAATCTTATATTGCTTTAATAATTACTGTTTTAAGAAAAACAGGGTGTAAATTCACTTTACAATTTGGAATATATCGGGAATGGACAAGAAAAAACAAACACAGAATAAAAATCTAAAATACGTAGTATATACCTTAATTGGTATCGCTTTTTTTATTGCTGTGATTGGTGTGGTAAGTTTTATAGCACATGAATCAGGACATAGGGAGATAGGAAATATAGAGGCCTATAACGCTGGTAAAAGACTGGGGATAAGATTAGGAATATTGGTTAATTTTATTCTGAAAAGCGGATTTTTAATGGGTAGTTTCATTGCTATGGCTGCATCCTGGGAGAAAAACAAATCCATATCGAAAGCTATGCTGCACGCAGTTCTAAGTTGGGGGTATGTCGTTTATTATGCAATAACCAGAAAAACAATTTTAAATAACTAGCCGTCGTCTAGTGATTTATAATTTTATATGCTAAGAAATAATTAATGATTAAATTTTTAACTAAAAATCCTTTTTGGATCGTACAAATTATAGGCTGGTTTGTTTCCGGCTTTTTTGTGGCTTCTGTGAATAAAGCAGGAGCTAATGTTCAGGCCTTATTTTTTTTATTTGGGAGCATATTTATAGTAGGAATTTTTACTACTTCTCTTCTAAGAGCTTATTTTAAAAAGTTTGTTTCCATGGACAAGGTTGGATTCAAGCAAATAGCACTTATACTATTGGGGACATTCTTAGCGACTATTTGTTGGTTTTTGTTAAATTATTGTTTTGGTTATCTCGTAGGTTTTTTAATGGATTCTGTAGAACTGAAATTAAAAAAAACACTATTAAAAGCACCTAATATTGGCTTTTTGATTTTTGTGTTAAATTGGTTTTTAATTATAATTTGGACCGTTTTATATTATGGTATAAAAATGTTGATGGATTATAATAGATCACGTATTGATAGGTTGCGATTACGTGATAAAATAAAGCAAGAACAGCTTAATATTTTAAAGGGGCATATAAATCCTGAGTTCATGTTTACGTCCTTAAATAATATTAAAGGGTTAATGTTGGAAGATGTTTCAGACTCTAGAAATAAACTTACACAGCTCGCAGAGTTGCTGCGGTATTCTTTAACTAAAAACAATATCAATACCGTTTTATTGGAGGAAGAGATTGTATATGTACATAATTTTATAGAGCTAGTTTTTATAGAAAACAAGACAGCATCCACTATAGAATGTCATATAGAAGAAGCCACCAAAAAATTAGAAATTCCTCCAATGCTATTGCTTAATATGATAGAATTAGCTACGAAACACGGAGTATTACTTCATAATGTAAAAGGTGAGATTTTTATTCATTCTGAAAGAAGAGAAAATCAACTTTTTTTAACGGTAACCCATAGTGGAGCGAGTAGTCCAAAATCACAAAGGAAAGTATTAGAGAAAAGCATCCAGCAGCGGTTAAAATTGCTTTATAAAGAGGAGGCGCACTTCTCAAGAACTTTTAAAGAGGGGAATACGATACTAGAATTAGTGCTACCCATTATCGAAGAAAAAAACACAGAAGTATAATCCATGAAATTAACGAAGACAAATAAAGAGCTGCTTTTTTGGATCTTGCAAATTGTAGGCTGGTTGGGAGTAAATTCACTTATTCTTATGATTCCTTTTGGTTTTAGTAATACCTACATGCTATACAGCTTTGTAGTAGGAAGCGCAATTGGTATTGTAAGTACTTCAATTTTTAGACATTATTTAAATAATAATATTGACATTGAAGTATTTGGAAAAAGGAGTATTATAAATTTAGTGGTATCCTTCTTCGCCTGTAGTTTACTCTATTATTTTTTATTGTTTACCACAGAAGAAATTTATGAACTGTATATTGGAAGAACGGCAACGGAAATAAAATGGATTAAAGAAAATATAGGTTTTCTATCTGCAGTATTTAATACTATGATTACTGTTTTCGGGTGGACTATAATTTATTTTGCGATTAAATTTGTAATAAACGCCAACAAAAATAGATTAGAAAGTTTAGAGCTTAATGCCACACTGCGGGAAGCACAATTAAATACACTAAAGGGACAGGTAAATCCGCACTTTATGTTCAATAGCCTTAATAATATTAGAGGTTTAATGTTAGAAGACGTAAGCAAATCTCGAGAGATGATTACCAAGCTTTCTGAAATGCTTCAATATGCATTGTCTAAAAATACTGTAGATGCTATTGCTTTAAGTGAAGAAGTAGATATGGTTGATAATTACATCGCTTTAGCCAAAATACAAATGGAAGACAGGCTGCTTTATGAAAAAGAAATAGCAGCAGAAAGTTTAACTATTATGATTCCTCCAATGATTATACAATTACTGGTTGAAAATGCAGCAAAACATGGGATCTCTAACCTAAAAAATGGAGGTAAAATTCTTTTACAAACTATAGTTACGGCTTCTGAGTTGCAAATTGTTGTAAAAAATACAGGAAAGCTAAGTATCAGTGAAAACTCAACTAAATTAGGATTAAAAAATATACGACAACGTCTACGATTGCTCTATGGCCCTAAAGGTCAGTTTACACTCGAAGAGATAGAAAACGAAGTCGTTGCCACTATAAAAATACCGACCGCATGAAAAAAATAAAAACTGTAATTGTAGAAGATTCTCGTTTGGCTCGTAATGAAATAAAGGAACTCTTAAAACAACATCCTGAATTGGAGCTTGTGGGGGAGGCTGAAAATGTAGATGAAGGTTTTGAACTAATCAACGCAACTAAACCCGACTTACTTCTTTTAGATATTAATATGCCGGAAAAAGATGGCTTTGAATTGTTAGAGATGTTAGACGAGGTTCCGATTACCGTATTTACCACAGCATTTGATGAGTATGCCATTAAATCTTTTGAATACAACGCCTTAGATTATTTATTAAAGCCGATAAATGACAAACGTTTTTCTCAAGCAATAGATAAGGTGAAAATTAAAATAGAAGGAGCTAGTAGTGATGAAACACCTGCGAACACAGAGCGCCTAACAGAAAGTAGTCAGATATTTATTAAAGACGGTGAAAAATGCTGGTTGGTTAAAATAGGGGATATTTTATTAATAGAAATTGTGGGGAATTATTCTCGCGTTTATTTTCAGGACCAAAAGCCAATGCTCTATAAATCTTTAAATCAAGTAGAAGAAAAATTGCCTGTAGAAAACTTTTTTAGGGTAAATCGACAGCAGATTATCAATATGAATCACATTAAAAATGTGGTGCCTTGGTTCAATGGTAAACTAAAGTTAAGCATGAATAACGGAGAAGAGGTGGAAGTATCTAGAAGACAATCCTACATCTTTAAAGACCGTATGAGCTTTTAGTCGCACTAAAATTATATTTATGAGTTCTAGCGAATATTGACCAATTAAATGACCAGAAATGAATTTAGCGGAAAAAACTTCAGAAAAACTCCAAGGAGAATTAAAAGTAATGAAAGTTATAACACGAGCACTTATAGGTGTTCTGGGAGCTCTCTTTCTATTTTGTGTATATGGCTTATTGACCAATGAAGATAATACCTTTTTTATTTCTATGATTGTTGTCCCAATAGCTTTAGGCGCAATTATTCCTTTGAATTACGCTGAAATGAAAAAAATAAAAACCCAACTGGAATCTCAAAAATCAACAGATTTGAATTCAAATTTGCAGGTTTAAGTGGAAGTGAGCTTTTAATAGTTTTATGCTTACATTTAGAAACAATAACTAGGAACATTTGCCGATGAAAAATAGAATAGTATTAATAGCACTAGTGTTGCTGAGTTTTCTTTCGAACGCTCAAAATAGTAAAGAAGTTTCTCAAGAATGGATAGCGATCAGTCAGTTTTTAGATGTTACAGTTGAGAAGGATACGAAATTTAAATTAATAGGATTTGCAAAGGCAGATTTAGTTGATGATAAGGCAATGGCAGCCCTTTGGGCAAGAGTTGATAATGAAGGTGGCGAATTAGGTTTCTTTGATAATATGGGAGACCGGCCTATACGCTTAAACGAATGGAAATCTTATACCATTGAAGGTGTTTTAACCAAAGACGCTAGAACCTTAAATTTTGGAGCCTTGTGTTACGGAAATGGTACTTATCTTTTTGATGAATTTCAGTTGTTCATAGAGAATTCTAAAGGAGTTTTGGCGCCAGTAACTATAGATAATTCAAGTTTTGAAAGTAGCGTATCCAATGGTATAGTTCCTAAATGGAGTCAAGGTATCGGTAGCGGAAAAGTAGTCAAAGTAAAAGAATTTGAAATAAGCTCAAGCGATGATGCTGCAAAAGGTAAGAAATCTGTGAAGCTAGTGGGAGCGGGGATAGAACTTTCTGTAGCTACTATAGGCAATGTAGAAGGGGCGTCTCCTCAAATCGGTTCCATGATTTCTATGTTAGAAGATTTAAAATCTAGGGTAGAAAGTAGAGTAAAAAATATGTCACCCTATGAACTTGATCATCTGCACGATGAAAAAGCAAATAGAATAGGGGCTTTAATTATGCATTTGGCAGCAGCAGAAAAGTATTATCAGGTATTTACTTTTGAGGGTCGTGGTTTTAATGAAGAAGAAAATGAAATGTGGTTGGATGCTTTAAATTTGGGAGCTGTCGCTCGAGATAAATACAAAGGGCATGAAGTGCAGTACTATTTAGATATATATAATCAGGTACGGGCAGAAACAATTGCAGAACTTAAAAAGAGAGATGATAAATGGTTTGAAGAAATACAGCCAAGTTCAGATATAAGCAATCACTATTGCTGGTTTCATGTGATGGAACATCAATCTAGTCATTTGGGGCAAATACTTTTTTTGGCGAAACGTATACCGCCAGAAGTAGAACTAACGATTCCTGAGCCAATAAAAGATTAGTCTAATGAATAAAAAGTATTGACTTCAAAAAAATACACATTCATTTAAAATTTCATATTAAGAAATATGCTAATTGGTTGGGCAGGTGCAGTACTTTTTATTTTGTCATACTTATTACTAAGTATAGGTAGATTATCATCTAAGTCTAAAGTGTATCATACTTTAAATATACTTGGCGCCATTTGTTTGGTTATAAACGGTTTTATGCTGCGAGATGTTCCGAATATTGTCGTTAATCTAATTTGGGGGTTAATAGGAATATATGCTGTTATCAAAATTGTTAAGTAGTTTCATGCTAATCCATAAAATCAAGAATATTTAACGCATACTTAATATAAACCAGTTCTTTTTTCTTGTAATCTTCCGTGTTTTCGTTAAAAGTCCCTAAATAATAATAGGCACCATCAATTAAAGCAAATATGATTTCTGTGATTTCATGGATATCTTGGTTGCAGATTATACCGTTCTCTTTTGCCTCAATAAGTTTTGTAGCTAAAACGGTATGTAGTGCTTGCAGATAGCTTTTAAAGCTGTCGTTAAAATCTTTTTTTCTATAAATTAAAGCGTAACAACTGTAAAAAACACCATCGTCAAAATATTTATTCCAATTTCTTGAAAAAAGAGAGGTTATTAGATTGTGAAGTTTTTGTTTGGTATCTATAATGCCATTTTCATCGTTTTGAACAATATTTAAATGTTGTTCCAGTATAAACTCATTCAACCCAATTAGAAGTTCGTCCTTGGTTTTGAAATAGTGCATAATTAAGCCATTACTTATGCTTAAATCCTCAGCAACTTTGGCAATTGAGGTATTTTCCAGGCCAATCTCTTTTGCTACTTTATAGAATGCTTTTATTATTTCTTTTCGTCTAGCTACAGACACACTTTTTCTTCCCATGTAAGATTTTTATTTAGACAAATGTAACATATTAAGATAATTAGGGCTTTCTGTAGTCCATTACAAATTAACATTTAATTAAAGTTTTATTAATTGAACGTTCATTCAATTAATAATTTATAAAAATACTTTTGACGCAGATTTTAGTGTAACCAATTAAACCTAAAAAATGCGACCACAAGTAAAATACATTTTATTTTTTTCATTGTTAGTAACACAAATACTAGTTGCGCAGCATCATGAAAATTCAGGTAGGAATAAGAAAGTTGTTTTTGTAATTGTAGATGGTATAGCTACAGATATGCTTCAAAAAGCACCAACCCCTTACTTAGATAGTATCTCAGCTATTGGTAGTTATTCAAAAGCCTATGTAGGCGGTAAGAAAGATGATTACTCAGAAACACCAACAATTTCTGCAGTTGGCTATAATAGCTTGCTTACAGGGACTTGGGTTAATAAGCACAATGTGTACGGCAACAGTATTAAGGCGCCAAATTATAATTATCCAACAATTTTTCAGGTTTTTAAAGGGCAATACCCAAATAAAAAAACAGCAATTTTTTCTACGTGGTTAGACAATAGAACAAAATTGATTGAAGGTATTGGTTCAGATAAAAATGTAACCCTAGACTATGCTTTTGATGGGTTTGAACTAGATACAATTAAATATCCGCATGATGCCTTACGTCAGTATATAAAAAATATTGATAAGCTTGTTGCAGAAGAAGCGGCAAGATACATTAAAACAGAGGCACCAGATTTATCGTGGGTGTATTTGGAATATTCTGATGATGTTGGTCATGGATTGGGCGATAGTCCACAACTAGACCTGGCTATTACGTATGAAGATAATTTGGTCGGTAAAATATGGAATGCTGTAAAAGAGCGTGAAGCTAACTTTAATGAAGATTGGTTACTTGTTGTAACTACAGATCATGGCCGAAGCCCAAAAGATGGCCGTCATCATGGCGGGCAAACAGATCGAGAGCGTGCAACATGGGTTGTTACGAATGAAAAAAATACAAACGACTTTTTTAAAAATGAGCTTGTTGCAATTACAGATATCTATCCAACGATGTTGCGCTTTCTAAATATTGAGGTATCAAAAGAGGTACGCTATGAAATTGATGGAACACCACTCATTGGCCCTGTAGATGCTTTTGATTTAACGGCAAGTAAAGAGAATGATAACCTAGTCCTCCGTTGGAAAAATGCTAGTAAAAGTGGGGAAAAAGGAACCTTTTATATCTCGGAGACCAATGAATTTAAAGAGGGTAAAAAAGACACTTATAAAAAAGTGGCTAATGTGAGTTTGGCTAATGAAGAGACTACGCTATCGCTTAAAAAGCGTAATAGCAAGATGTTAAAAATAGTGTTAGAAACTCCAAATAATGTGCTTAATACTTGGTACATCGATAATAACTAAAACCAATTTAACTTAACATTAAAAGAAAATGAATTTTAAAATTACGCTAGTTCTAGTACTGTTTGTATCCTATTTTGGATATGGACAACAACCGATTAAAGGCACGGTTGTAGATGAAAATAGTATACCTCTAATGGGGGTAAGTATTGTAGTAGCCAATTCGGCAAACGGGACAACGACAGATTTTGATGGTAATTATATAATCAACGCCACCAAAGGAGATATACTTGTATTTTCTTCCATGGGTTTTAAAACCGAGCAAGTTACGGTTGCAGATGCAACTATTTTACGTGTTACCCTAGTTGAAGATGCCGCGGCATTAGAAGAAGTTGTCGTAACAGCATTAGGAATAAAAAGAGAAAAAAAGGCACTAGGATATGCTGTACAAGAGGTAAAGGGGGCTTCTTTAGAAAAAGCAAAAGAACCAAATTTAATCAATTCCTTAACCGGTAAAGTTGCAGGCTTAAATATTAAAAACTCAACAGATTTATTTCAGAGTCCAGAAATTAGCTTAAGAGGCGCCAAACCTTTAGTGGTTATTGATGGTATTCCTGATAGATCTGCTGATATTTGGAAAATTAATTCTGATGATGTGGAAAGCATAAGTGTACTTAAAGGAGCTACAGCATCTGCACTCTATGGATCTGTTGGTAGAAATGGGGCAATCATGATTACCACTAAAAAAGGAGAAAAGGGTAGGCTAACAGTAACAATAAATAGTTCCGTACTTTTTCAGCCTTCTTTCACTAAAGTTCCAGATGTACAAACGGTTTATGGAAACGGAAATCAAGGGCAATATGCTTATAGTAATGGATTAGGTAGTGGTTCTGAAGGTGGCGGATGGATCTGGGGTCCCAAAGTAGATCAATTAGACCCATCTACACCTAGTGGTTTTTTTGAGACAACTCAGTACAACAGCCCGACGGACGCTGCAGGTAATTTAATTCCTATCCCGTTTACTTCAAGGGGAAAAAACAACATTAAAGACTTTTTTCAAACTGGGTCAATACAAACCAATAATGTAAGTGTAAACTGGGGTAATGATAAAGCTAGTTACAGAATGTCTGTTTCTAATGTCTATCAAAAAGGTATTGTGCCAAACACAGATTTAGGAAATACATCATTCACAGTAGGGGGCACTTTAAATCCTTCGGATAATTTTAAAGTTAGTTCTAGCTTAACTTATAACAAGCAATACACAGATAACTTTCCAGAAGTTGGTTATGGACCCACTAATTATTTATATAACTTACTTTTATGGACAGGTGTAGATGTAGATGTAAAAGATTTACGAAATTATTGGCGAGAAGGTCAAGAAGGGTATCAGCAAAGGCATTTTAATGTATCTTACTATAACAATCCTTATTTTCAAGCGTATGAATACGAGCGCGGATATGATAAAGACAATGTCTTTGGGAATGTTGCTTTTGAGTTTAATATAACACCAGAGCTTAGTATTAAAAGTACAAGTGGAATAAATGTTTATAGTCTAAATAGAACGTACAAAGAGCCAAAAAGTTATATTGGTTACGGGAATAAATCATTAGGTAATTTTACAAATTCGGATAGTCGTTATTTTGATATTATATCCGATTTGGGCTTAAAGTACGAAAAGAGTTTTTCTGACAATTTTAGCCTGAAAAGTGAGGTAGCCTACTCTAATTATTTTCGTAAATCAACTATAGCAAGTACACAAACAGATGGTTTAAATATTCCTGGCTTTTATAATTTGGCAAATAATGCAGGTGCAAGCTATATTGCTTCTAATAGAGAAGAAAAAGATGCTATAAAAAGTGTGTATGGTTTTATAGATTTGTCTTTTTACAATGCATTTTATGTATCTATTACTGGTAGAAATGATAAGGTCTCTACCTTACCAAAAGAAAATAATTCATTCTTTTATCCATCCGTTTCTGGTTCCTTAGTGTTATCAAGTCTTTTTACAATGCCAAACGCTATTAGTTTTGCAAAGTTAAGAGGTTCTTGGTCTAGGGTGTCCGAAGGGAAAATCGGAGAAGAAACAGATCCTTATGCCTACATTCAGGCCTACGATAAAGGGACCACTTGGAATGGCAACACTTCTGCAGCCTTTGGGACAAGTTTATTAGCGCCAGGTCTAGAACCCGAAACCTCAGACACTTGGGAAGTGGGAGCTAATATTAGATGGTTTAACAATAGAGTAGGTTTAGATGTAGCGTATTTTGAAGCAACCGATTATAATAATTTAATTTATAGTCCGATTTCTGATGCTATGGGCTACGAAAGTATTTTACTAAATGGTGATGAATTTAAGCGTAAAGGCCTTGAATTTGTATTTGATGCGAAGCCAATTGAAACAGCAAATTTCAGCTGGAATATGCTTTTGAACTTCAGTAAGTTTAGAAGATTTCAAGAAGAAATTTACGGAGATAGAGAACAGACGGAAGGGTTTATAAAAGTAGGTGAGCGTACTGATAGAATCTATGCAGATGTGTATCAAACAAACACAGAAGGAGAAGTTATTTTCGAAAATGGTTTTCCAGTAAATGACCCTTATCAAAGATATATAGGTGAAGACGATCCAGATTGGACTTATGGAATTTCCAATTCCTTGAGCTATAAAAATCTTAATTTATCCTTCTTATTTGATGGTAGAATTGGGGGGTTAATTTACTCTACCACCAATCAAAAAATGTGGTGGGGAGGTAAACATAAAGGTACAGTGAATCAATTTAGAGACGATGCTAACAGTGGCGTAAGTTCTTATGTTGCACCGGGTGTTAAAGTTGTTGGTGGTGCTGTTTCTTATGATGTGAATGGTGTAATCACTAGTGATACCAGAACCTATGCGCCAAATGATGTGGCTGTTAATTACATCAATTTTATGCAAACCACTAGTAACGGTCATAATACGAATTACCATTATTACAAAGAGTCATTTGTGAAGTTAAGAGAAGTAACACTTACGTATAATTTTCCTAAAAAAGCATTAGTTAACACCCCAATACATGAGTTTAGCTTGTCATTAATTGGTCGTAATCTTTGGTTGAATTCAACGGTGCCAAACATAGATCCTGATTCAGGAGTAGATGCTTTACAAGCACCATCTACAAGAAATATAGGTTTAAACTTAAACGTAAAATTTTAAATAAAAAATAAAATGAAAAATTATAGTATATACATTTTATGTGCACTCTTCTTTACGGTAAGTTGTACCAAAATAGAAGATTTACAAGATGATCCTAATAGAGCAACTTCTGTTAGTCCAGATTTATTACTAACTAATATTGAAACCAACGCATTTAATAATGTGAGTTTAAATAGCGCTTTGGCTAGTAGATATTTAACATTTACGGACGGTATTAATGAAAATCAATATTACAACTGGCAACAAGCTTCATTTGCTAATTATGATAACATTAAGCAAGTACATAAAATGATTGAAGAAAGTGAAAAAGCAGAAACAGAAGTCTATTCAATTTTAGCAAAATTCTTTAATTCTTATTTTATAACGGAGCTAACTATGGTTTTCGGAGAAGTTCCTTACAGCGAGACTTTAGCTATAGAAGAAGAAAATTATACACCTATGTATGATACACAAGAAGCTATTTTTCTGAAAGTTTTAAATGATTTGAATGATGCCTCTAATGCACTAGCAACAAACGAAGAGCTTATATTAGGAGATGTTATATATGATGGTGATAAAACAAAATGGCGTAAATTAATTAATACGTACTATTTAAGAGTATTGTTAATGTTGTCCAACAAAACGGACGTAGCTTCTTTGAATGTTATAGGAAGATTTCAGGAAATTTTAGAGAACCCAACTAAATATCCTTTGTTTGATTCTAATGAGGACAATGGCGCATTGGTATATGTAAACATTCAAGATAACAGATATCCTCTGTTTAATAATAACGAGTTACAGACCGCATATTATTTAGAAGAGTCTTTTGTAGACAGGCTCAAAGATTTGGAAGATCCAAGGTTGTTTGTTTTTGCTGAAAAAACACCTGCAGCTATTACTTTAGCAGATGATGATTTTAATGCTTATGATGGTTTATATGGAAGTGCTATTTTTAGTGATAATGCAGCTAAAGCGGTTGCAGGGAATGCCTCTAGAATAGCTCCTCGGTTTTATAATGATCCTATAAACGAGCCTAGTCTGTTAATTGGCTATTCAGAGTTACAATTTATTCTAGCAGAAGCGGTAGCAAGAACTTGGATTTCTGGTGATGCGGCATCATACTATAATGAAGGTATAAAAGCGTCAATGAACTTTTACGGTATTTCAGAGGTATCTGCTTACTTAGCGAAGTCCGAAGTTCAATTAACTAGTGCTAATGCAATGGCACGTATCGCAACACAAAAACATATAGCGTTGTTTTTAAATACCGGATGGCAAATGTTTTATGAGCAACGAAGAACAGGATATCCTGAATTTAATGTAGATGGTGGTGGAACCTTAAATGAGGGTAGAATACCCAAAAGATGGTTGTATCCTGCCAATGAAGCCACAAATAATGCAGCAAGTTTAAAAGCTGCAATTAATAGACAGTTTACCTCCGGGGATGATATTAACTCCTTAATGTGGCTTCTAAAATAGCCTTGTTCAAAACGTAAAGCACAAAAAACCCAGCACATGAGTGTGCTGGGTTTTTTGTGCTTTACGTTTTGAAGATTATTTTCTTTTAGCCCTTACAATATAGGTGGCGATAATAGCACCATTGTATTTTAGGTGAACGTCATATAAGCCTACTTTCGTAAACTTATGAGAAATGCTATATTCCGAATCTTGCTGGGAAAATTTAGTGTCTATGGTGTGTGTAGCATAACCATTTCCAATTTCTAGGACTAGATCTGCTGGATCTAATCTTTCAGCACTGGAAAATTTAAATTGAACGCTTTCATTTTTAATAATTTCCGTTTCTAGTGCTAACGGGAATTCTGGATTGATGGAAAAGTTAAATGCATTTTTATATACTATAGGACCAGAAATAAAGCTTTCAAAGCTTGGGATGTCTTTCAATAAAGACCATTTTTTTTCTAAAGGATAATGGTTTCGTATAAACAAACTTGGTTCTGCCAAGAAATAACCATCGTGGTATTCAAATTGAAATTCAGGATACCCTTCATTAAAAACTATTTGTCCAGCAGACCAAGTGGCATCACATAAATACCATTTTCCATTCAGTTGGACGCTATTCCAAGAGTGGTTAGGGAGGCTTTCCAACGTTAATGGCAATGTTGGTGTACGACTATGACCATCAATAATCTCACAAGGTATCTCTGCTAAGCTAGCCATTTCACGAACCAAATACGCATAACCTGTGCAAGCAGTCTTTTTGTTACTAACAAGCTGTTCAAAGACCTTAGGAGCATAGTCTTGATTCCATACTAAGAACGCGGTACGATCTTTTTCTATTTTACTTCTCTTACTTTTTGTTTTTGCATAAGAATTGTAGTCATTTTCAATATTGGTACTTATCCAAGTATATATCGCTCTAAATTTCTCTACGTCTGTGTGTAAATTTGTAGTTAGGTTATGAACAAGTATAGGAACACTTTTTAAACTAGCTCCTTTGTATTGATAGGCAACACTATCTGCTTTAGAAAAATCTATGGCATTAAATGCTGAGCGTTGCCCATAGCTTATGCTTGCGCATAAAATAAAAATAAGAAAGGCATACCTCATTAGTTAAAGATAGAACCAATTTTCTGAGCAATGTTTCTTTTTGGCTGGTATACTCCTTCGATAGAAATATCTCCCATAAGTTCTATATCTGCCGAATCAAAAAGTATAGAAATTTCAATGGTATCTGTTTCACTTTTTACGATGGTATAACTCTGAGTATCATACCCTACATAGCTAAAGACAAGAACATCACCTTCAGATAGGCGCCTGCTGAATTCAAAATTACCATCAAAATCGGTAGACACTCCTTCATTCGTTCCTTTTAGAACAACAGAGACGCCAGGTAATGGTAAATTTTCTTGATCTACCACAAGACCTTTTACCTTGTATTTGTTGCTTTGAGTTGTATTGGTAGTAGCTTCCGGATTTGAAACTAATTCTGTTTGTACACTAGTGCTTAATGCTTCATCTTGTGCGTTAACGCTAGATATGGCACATAATGATAATAATGAGAAGCTCATAGCGCCGATACTTTTAGTTAAAAAATTAAAAGGGGAAACGTTTGAATTTGTCATTTGTAAATCATTTAATTGCGAGGTTTTAAATCGGCCGCAAGTGCTGTTTGTTGCAGTACATAAATAGTTTAATATTTCGCTTTTAGACATGGTTGTAAAATCGATTACTTCCTTTTCACAAGAGCCGCAAAAACCACCTTTATCGGTGGTACTAAAAGTACTAAATTTCTCTGAACATGGTTTCTTTACGGATACGCTAATTGAATTTTTCATATGTTTTGGTTTTAATTAGATACCTCTAAGGTATAGGAATACTAAAGCTTATAAAACCAACAATGAGGCTACACAGCTACTGAATGCGTAAACTCACCTTTTTGGTGAGTTTACCTTTTTCATTCTAATTAGTTGGTATCAATTTTTACGCGTACGCCTTCGCTATGACTGCTAAATTCTGGTGCATACATACTTTGTATCGTTGTAATACCATTACTGAAATTTCCAGCATTGTTTACACGTAAATCATATTCAAAGACATACACTCCTTTTGGTAAAAAATCAAAAAAGAAATTAGTGCTAGCATCTTTGGTACTTTCATAGTACCCTAAACCATCTTGCCATTTGTATTGAGAAAATACATTGATGGGTTCAAAACCAGCGGCACGCATATCTTTCATATGAATAAATTCCATATCCCGGTCTGATCGTAATTCAATACGTACACGCACTAAATCGCCCACAGATAATTTGGTGTTCGCTGTAATTTCAGAAATCTTCTCTCCCGTAGCTGTATTCTTTTTTAAGAACAACTTCTTTTTTAATTTCAATGGAGTTTCTGCTGAGGTAATTTTATCGAGGTCTTCAAAATATTGCCAGTAAAGGGCACCCCAAGCAATTCCATCTCCTTTTTTGCTAATTTGAACTTCGGCCATTTTCGGTGTAATTTCAGACTTGTTCCATGAAGTTTTATAGTAGCCAGTACCCGCTTCTACTTTTACACCTTCTAATTTTTCCGGAGCTATTTTTTCGCCACCAACAAGTACTTCTACGGTATTGGTTACTGCTAGCCAATCACTACCTTGTAATAGTAAAGCATATATAGCTTCTGTAGTAGCCTTTGTAGTTTTCCACTGGTTGGTCTGTTTATTTTTTAGTAACCAGATTTTTAAATTATCTATAGTCGTTACATCATTCTGGATTTCAGAGAAAGCTTCAATCAGTAAGGCTTGAGTTTCAATTGGCGCCTGGTACCAATACCATGAATTGGTATTTTCTTTCCAATACATTCCTAATTCGTCACTAGAAATACTATTCTCTTCTAGGTGTCGTATTATTTTGGTGGCAATAGCTTTATCCTCCATTCGGTGCATAATTAATGCTAGCATTCCTTTACTATATAAATTTCTGTTCTTCCAATAGTTCTGAATTTGTCCCTTGTAATATGCGGTAACCTCATCAACTTTTTTAGAGGTTTTTATATCCTTAAAGAACGAACGCATGTAGAGGTATTGTACTTGAGAATGACTCAGATGATCTTTGTTAATGTCCTTAGTATGATTTTTCATATACTCATATTCAGCAACAAAGGCATTATCTAAATAAGAAATTGCTTTTTTTATCATGGCGCTTTTTTCTTTCCCCGTTTCAGAAGAAATGATAAGCTTATCTAAATGGCCAAGACCTGTAATGATATGTTGTGTGATGTATCTGTTTTCACGACCGCCAGCAAACCAAGACCAAGCACCATTAGACATTTGGTTTTGTGCTAATTTGCTAAATGCGCTTTCTTGAGATGCTCTCATTTTATTTAGATCAAAAAGCAATGCAATGCGTTTCTTTTGCTCTGTTTCTGATTGCGCATCACGTAACCAAGGGGTTTCTTGAATTAAGAGCGATTTTAACTCTTCATTCTTTTCTAAATTACTAAGCAAAGCATCAGCGTTTGCCCATTGATTAAATACCTCCTGAATTTTAGGATTGCTATTAGCAATATGGCTCGCTAAAGTGTTTGCATAATAACGGGCAAATGTTTGTTCATTACATTCATAGGGATATTCCATTAAGTACGGCAAAGCTTGCACCGCATACCACGCGGGGTTTGAGGTAATCTCTAAAGTAAGTTTATGATTACTCAGTGTTTTTGAGGTGTTGTTCTTTAATTTATCTAAGCTAAAAGTTTTTGTTTGGTTGCTTCTTACCCACATAGGTAAAGATTCTGTTACTAACATTCTATTAGAAAGTACAGGCCACATATTTTGTTCTCCATCACTGAAGTCTCCTGCTTTTGCTAGAATTTTATAAGACACCGCTTGCAATCCTTCAGGAACAGTTATGGTCCAAGATACTTGTGTGTTTCCCGTTGCGTCTACTGAAAATTCTTGCTGTGCATCTTTTGTAATATCTGTAGTAATATCAGCATTTGATATGGCATCGATTAAGATAATTTTGGCTTGCCCTGTTAGATTTTTCTCTGTTAGATTAGAAATTTTAGAACTCACAACGATTTGATCACCTTCCCGTAAAAATCGTGGCGCATTTGGCAGTACCATTAATTCTTTCTGTGTAACCGTAGTGAATTGAGCTGCGGCCGTTTCTAGATTCTTAGTATGTGCAAGCAGTTGTAATTTCCATTGTGTTAATGCTTCTGGCGTGGTAAAACTAAAAGAGACATTTCCTTCTTTATCTGTTTGCAATTGTGGGAAGAAAAAGGCTGTTTCTTGTAAATTTTTACGAATTTGAACTTCCCCAAATTCGGAGTCAGGCTGTTCTACGCTTGGGCTACCAGGAACAGCATCGTTTTCTTTATTTTCTATTGGGGCAGCGTTTGATTCCATTGCCATTTCTGCAACTCCAGCGCTATCTTCCATCTCACTCATGATTTCCATGGTCGGAGCAGATTTACTCATCATTTTTCGAGATAAATAAGCTCCAGAACGGTTATTGTATCCTAGGTTTAAATCAAACCATTTGAAGGTATCGTAATACTGAGAAACAGAAACGTAATTGGTATCAAATTGCCAGTAAGACCTAAAAGATTTGATTCCAAAACTACGGTTAGCATTACTACGTTGGTAAGCATAATAACTATGCTTGTACAGTGGGTTAAAACCCCAAGAGTGTCCTCTAAAGGCATCTAAAGAGGCATCATACATACTTGCTAAAAGTTCTGCGGCTACTTTATCTCCTTTAGGTCCTTTTATTTTAAACGACCACGTTTCATCTGTCCCAGGTTTTATCTTATCTCTAAACGTTACGGTTTCAATTTGTAAATCGGTTATAGGATAAGGTACAGGAACTATAACATTTCCTGATGCATAAGAATTAAATGCCGCATAGGAATAATTGATGGCAAAACCACCTAAATCTTTCGCATCAATTGGTATTGTAAATGATTTTTTATTTTCTGATAAATGAATAATTTTTGTGTCAACTATCTTATACTCTTTTTCAATGGTCAGCGTCACATACAAATCTTTGGCGGCAGTTTTTAAAGTGATTTTTGCCTTATCGCCAATTTCATAATTTGGTTTGTCTGTAGCAATACTAAAAATTTGTTGATCTGCTAAGCTTTTATCATCAGAGCTATAGACTGCAGTTTGTACTTTTTCTTCTACTAGTTGACCAAATTTATCGGTAGTGGCTAATTCTATACGGTACCTCCCAGATTGCCATTTTTTGAGGTTAGGCAAACTAACTTCGTTTGTTTTGCTCGTATTGAATTGAGTTTCCCACAGCAAGTCTGCATTTTCCCATGTATTGGAATCATACTCACTATCATAAGCATCATGTGGATATAATGACTTAAATTTTTCTTTTCCAAAATAATCATAGTCCGGCGCAGCCCATGGTCTAGGTCTTAATACGGCAGAAGGTGCTTGTAACTTGTATATTTTTAAGGTCCCTGAAGATGCAACCGTTTTGCCATTAAGATTAGTGGTATATAAGGCTAGCTTGTTTTCACTGGCATTTTTATCTAGTCTAGCAGCCACAGCAATAGTTGCGTTTAAAGCATGGTAGCCTACATTTACAGTGGTGGCGGTACTATGTGTTTCACCATTAATATCTGTAATGTCTGCCGTAACTTCGTAACTAAACGTAGGTAAATTTTTTGCAGAAGTACTGTGGTCTACAATAGCTTTAAAATCTAATTCAAAATTTCCAGAGGCATCCGTAGTGGTTTCACCAAAAGCTATTTCTTGTGGCGTATAGTTTTGGTAAGAACGGTACCAGTAATACCATCTAGGATAATATACAGCACGTTTTACACGGTAGGTAACTTTTGCATCTGAAATTGCACTTCCTGCATAGGCCATTGCTTTTCCATGTACTTTAATCATATCATTTACCCGATACGTTTCCGTAATAGAGCTAAAGTGTGCTTCAAATTTTGGACGTTTGTATTCTTCTACAGAAAAGTTAGTACTGCCATTTAATCCATATGTGCTATTACTGGTCTGCAGACTAAAATTTCCTGTTAAGCCATTAGAGGGTAAAATAAATTCTCCAGAAAAAGAGCCATATTCATTGGTTTTAAAATTCTGGCTACTTACCTCTTGGTAATTAGCATCAAGCAATTTAACCGTAACGTCTGTGGCTGTAACAATAGATTTTTCCGAGTCAGAATCTGCTACAGCTATTCCTTTAAAAAATAAAGGTTGTCCTGGTCTGTAAATACTTCTATCGGTGAAAAGAAATGTATTATATGTGGTGTGCTTCTCATTATTTATGGAATAATTATGGTTGATATAAAATCCGGTAAAATAAGCAACTTCATCATCTGTCGTAACTTTTATACGTACATCTGTCCAATAGTCCTTAGATTTTTCAAAGGTTATATTTCCGTTTTCATCAGATGTGTATGTTTTATTAAGGTATTTGTTATTATAATTAATTCGGTATGTAAAACGTACTTGTGCATTAGAAATAGGTGCGCCGTTGTTTCTGTTTATCACTTGAAAACTATTGTTTCCGTTCAATTGATTCTCGCTAAGCACTAGATCGGTCACGTTTAATGCGCTATACGCAAAAGAATTTTGGTCGAGTTTATTATCCTTTGCCACTAGTAAATAATAGCCATTCGCTAAGGTTGGGATATCTATTTCTATAGCATGATTTTGGTAGTCGTTTTCATTTTTAAGGCTGGCCTCCCAATTTTTAGCTGGCTTTAGTTTTTTTATGATCGCTGCTTTGTCTTCAATTTTATAAGCGTCTTCGAGTGCTTGAAACTGATCCCGATCTATTTTATAAGCCGTTACGGATAAGGCATGAATATTCTTATAATTAATTAATAGACGAGAGGTTTTATTTGTAGGAATATATTCTTCGTTGGTTAAATGTATACGCTTGCTAAGAATGGTTGTTTTAAGATTTTGACTTTTTAGCGCACCTAAGTTTTTTGGATGTTTTTTTATAAGTATATCACACAATGATAATGCCTCTTTATTTTTCCAGCGGTGTTCCTCATTTGTATTGGCTTGGTACGTGTTGGCTAACTCGGCATAGTAGGCAGCAATTTCGAATTGATATAAACTCCAATTCTCATGGTCTTTGATATGTTCAGCAGAATTCTGTAAAATGTTCAGGTAGAAATCGCCAACATTTGAAAAAATAGCATTATTCTTTATGAAGTGTAAGCGTTCTATATCAATAGTTACATAGGCATCGGATGTTTTGTCAGTGCTGTGAAACTGCAATAACTCTTGATATAGTTGCAATGCTTTTGCTTGAAGCGAAGTTTTATCCGTAGTACTAATTTTATGATGTATAAATTGATAGCTTTCACATAAAACCTCAGAATCATCTATTTCAAATTTATCAGCAGGTCTTGTAATACTATTTTCATCGGTCTTATAAAAAGTTAAAGCAGTGTGCGCTAATAAATCATATAAAGTAGGCCTAAGTTTATCTGAACCGTCTTGAGAGTTTAAGAGCACTTCAAATTCAGATACAGGAATTTTTTTGAGTGTTTCGCTATTCCCTAAGGAAGCGTCAAAATGAATTGCTATCTCATAGAATAGGGTATTTAAATCCCAAGTTCTAAAATCTGTAGTATCTACTTTCGCTTCGGTTTCTGTACGGTTGTAAAATTGATACCTGTTTTGTTGGTAATACTGCCAGTAAAGGTTAGCTAAATAGCTTTCGAGTATATTTTTAGTAGGCGTTGTTGCTTTTTCAATTTCAGATTTAAACTCCGAAATAATTTTTAGTTGCGCATCTTCCTCTAAGGTTAATGAGTATTTGCTTGAGAATAAAAGCGATTTGACAACCTGAGCATTATTGCTCTCTTTCTTGGCCTTTTCGGAAATCGAACTAACTACACTAAGAGCAGATTTTGTAAGTCCGTCTTGTTCTAATTGTGCTACCTTTTTCCAAAGCGTTTCAAACGAATCTTTGTTCCCTTGCGCGTCTGCCATATGTGAGAATAAAATAATCAATACAAATACTGTTGCTTGTTTCATAATATGAATGTTGAATGGCAAATATGCCACTTGGTAAATTTAGGTACAATAAGCGTTGAGTGAAACCCTGCTTTCAGTGAGTTAAGGTTATTAAAACGTAAACAATTAAAATTTCAATTTAAGTCTTAACCTATAGTGATTTTAACAAACCGCCATCAATAGGAATGGAAGTTCCTGTAATATAGGCCGCATTGTCTGATGCTAAAAAAGCAACCAAATAGCCATATTCTTCTGGTTTTCCAATTCGTTGTAGAGATACCTTTGCCTCCATTTGGTTGCGTACTTCTTCCTCTGAAATTTTTAATTCTTTTGCCTTTGTGGCATTCAGTTGTGCAATGCGGTTGGTATCAAAATATCCCGTTAAAATATTATTAACGGTAATTTGATAAGGACCAACATCTGTCGCTAAAGATTTCCCCCAAGTGACTACAGCGGCCCTAATGGTATTAGAAAGTGCCAAATAGGAGAGGGGTTCTTTTACTGAAACGGAAGCGATATTTATGATACGTCCCCATTTATTTTTTATCATGTTTTTTAGCGCAAGCTCTGTCGTGAATACTGTGGTTTTAAACAGAAGATCAAAAGCAGCCTGATAATCTGTTATATTCTTTTCCAAGGTATTTCCTGCGCTGGGGCCTTGGGTATTATTTACGAGAATATCTATAGTATTGCTGTTAAAATAGCTTTCTAGTTGAAGTGCGTAGGCTTTAAAATCAGTATAATCTACAAGCAGGTATTGATGTGTTTGCCCTTCTGCTGTAGGAAGATTGGCAATGATGTTTTTTAATTTAGCTTCGCTTCTAGAAACTAAAGTTACACTGGCACCACTCGCCGCAAGTTGCATTGCTATTGCTTTACCAATGCCATCACTACTACCCCCAATGAGGGCTTTTTTACCTTTTAGGGAAATATTCATGTATTACGATTTTAGGGGTTTCTCCCTTTTTGGGAGTTCAGGAGTTTATTTGTACTCTTCTCTAGTGGGACTAAATACATCCATTAATTTGCAAGCGGTTAACGCTTTACCACTATGTGGAATATAAGCGCCAATTACGACTAATTCTCCGGGGGTATATACTTTAGTCTTGCCGTTGAGGGTAAACTCAAACTCGCCTTCTAAAACCTGCATTACTTGTTCATTTACATGAGAGTGTTCAGGAACTATAGCCCCTTTCTCTACCTCCCAAAAAGCCAAGCTCATATTTTTAGTATGGACCAATTTACCGTGATAACCGGGAATAATCTCTTTGGTAGGAATTTCAGCTAACTTTATATCCATTGCTTTAAAATTTACCTTAAAGATAAAAGAAACAATCGATTATAATTTCAAATAGAGCGCCTTTTTATTCCCATTTTACGATTACAAATTCACACCTTCTATTTAATTCATGCTCTTCCTCGGAACAAGCATCATCCGTAGCACATGCTATAATAGGTTGTGATTCCCCGAAGCCTTTTGCAATGATTCTTTCTGCTGCAATTCCTTTTTCTAGTAAATATGTCTTTACACTATTGGCTCTTTTTTGAGACAGTTCTTTATTATAATTGTTATTTCCACGGCGGTCTGTATGCGAACCAATCTCAATGGTGATACTTGGATTATTTTTCATAGTCGCTACCACCGTTTCTAAACGTTCTCTGGTTTCTCTGCGCAAGTACCACATGCTGTAATCAAAGTTTATAGCTTCCGTTTTGATAACGGTTCTATTTTTTTCTTTCACGATTGCCTTTTCGGTGTGGATGGTTTTGATAATATTCTCAGCTTTCTCTTTCTCTGCCTTTTCTTTATGTTGTTTTTCTTGTACAGCTAAAGCTTCAGCGGCTTCTTTTTCTTCTTTTAATTTTTTCTCTTGTGCTGTTTTTGCTTTTTCTAGCGCTTGCTTCTCTTTTTCTTGAAGTGCAATACGTGCTACTTTTTCTTTTTCAATAGTAGCATATAAGGTTAGCGAAGCATCTATTTCTGCGTTCCGTTCTTTGGTGGTTCTTAGCACTTTAAAATTATCTTCGTATTGCTCTTTTTTAGCTTCAATGCGGTACTGCATCTCACATTTTACCGCAAATGAAAACGTGGCATCTTCCTTTGTAATTACTTGAGCTATTTCATGATGATCAATATCAAGAAGGCGTACGGTACTAAACGGAAGGAGTTGTTTGGTAGTTCTGTCTGTCACCACTCCAGTTATAATTTGCGCACAAGCTTCAATTTTTAAAGGTTTTGTAATCGTAAAGGAATAGATATCATCGCTTCCTTTTCCTTCTGGTCTGTTGGAGGCAAAGAAGCCTTTGTCTTCATATTGAAAATAGCTAAAGTCATCATAACTACTATTCACAGGATACCCAACATTGTCTGGTTTCTGAAATTGATTGGTGTCTTTTTTTGAAATGAAAATATCTAGTAGGCCAAATCCTGGATGTCCGTTTGAAGAAAAGTATAGGTTGTCATTTTGATCGACAAAAGGAAACTGCTCTTTTTTATCCGTATTAATTAAACTTCCAAGGTTCTCTGGTTCCGTATAGACATCATTTTCTTGAATAGTTACTTTATAAATATCAAAGGAACCAAAACCACCACTTCTGTCTGAAGCAAAATACAAAGTTTTCTCATCACTACTAAGGCTTGGATGTTCATTAGAAAAATCATCACTATTAAAAGGTAGCGCTGTAATATTGCTCCATACACTATCTATGCGTGTAGCACGATATATTTTTAGGTTAGATACTTTTTTAGCATCAGTTTTCTTTTTCCCTTTAATAAAGTTATTACGTGTAAAATAAAGGGTGTTTCTGTCTTTTGTGATGGCAAAAGTGCCTTCATGCATTTTAGTATTTATGGCAGTAGAATAACTTTTACTAATGCTATCGCCATACAGTAATTCACTGATAGGATGTTGGTATAAGTCCAAATAGTTCTGATTGTTCCATCGGTAAATTTTGTTCGCCTTTTTTTTCGATGCCGTATATATAATTTGGTCATCTACTTGTACAGCTCCAAATTCAGAGTTTGTAGTGTTTAATGCTAAATTTTCAATTGAAAATCGCGGTCCTATTGCTTGTATATTTTCTAAATAGTTATAATCTGACTTTAATTTCGCTACTTGCTCCGCGTCTTTTTTTGCTTGGTAGTACTCCATTAGTACTTCAAAAGATTTATTCAGTTCTCCTGTAGCTTTTAAAGATTCGCTGTATTTAAAGAAGTATGATTCATGGAGTGTCTCGCCATAAATTGAAGTCAGATAGGCATACCACTTTGCTGCTTGTGGCATTTGATAGGTATTGTAATAGCTATCAGCAAGATTTGTTATTACTAGCGTGCTTTTATTTGTAGCTGCAATTTCTTCGTATAGCGGAATAGCTTCACTATAGAAAGCTCGGTCAAAATAGGTGTTAGCACGTTTCAATTGATCTTGAGCTGAAGCAGAAAAGATATTGAAGAGTACTATTATTACTAAAAGGAGTGTCGTTTTTTTCATAGCTTTTTAGTAAAATCTAGGGGATTTATCATAGCCTTTTTTCAAGCCTAATAGGTCCAAATTAAATAGAATGAAAATTTCATGAGATCCAGAACTAAATTCTCCTAGATTTGATAAAGTGTAATCATAAGCGTAACCAGCCCTAACGCCTGATAATATTTGAATGTTAAACATGGCACTAACAGCATCGTCTAAGCGATACGCTAGGCCAGCTTCCAACGTATCGTTAAATAGCGCATTAACAGAAAAATCTACAGACAGCGGTGTGTTATTTACAGCTTTTAGTAAGGTTGATGGTTTAATTTTAATAGAAGAGTTGAGTTCATATACATACCCTGCCGTAATAAAAACATGAGCTTCTTCTGATCCGATAGTGCTAATACCATCTTTGTTCTCTATATGTTTAGAATTCAATAGATTGGGAATGGAAATACCCGAGTAAAATTTATCTTTATGGTAAAAAGCGCCTATACCAATATTAGGAAATGTACTGTTTATATTGTCATTAAAGGCCGCATCGTCTTGTAGTTCAGGAAGTCTAAATCCATTAAAATTTGTGGTATAATTGGTAATTCCTGCTTTTAAACCTAGCGAAAGATCACTCTTTTCATTGAGTTTAAGGCTGTACGCAAAATCTGCATAGATATTATTTTCTTTTGCGGCACCATCGCCAATATCATCAGAGATAAATGAGATACCTGTTTCTATTTTTTCTGATAAAGCAGCATGTGCAAAAAATGTGAGCGTTTTAGGGGCCCCTACAACGGAGTTCCATTGTGATCTGTATAGAGTTCCAAAATTAATTAAGCCTGTATCATTAGTAGTATAGGCAGGGTTAATAACACTCATGTTGTACATGTATTGGGTGTATTGTGGATCTTGCTGACTCATCCCCATAAAGGGTATTAACAAGAGTAAGAGTAGATATAAGGAGTGTTTTTTCATGCTAATGGTTTTGAAGGAAATAATGGTATTTGGCATAGTTTATCGGTTGAGGTATAACCTCCCTTGTTTAGGCTCAAAACCTTCTTTGTTATAATGTATGATGTAAAAATATACTCCATTTGGCGCGATACTATTCCCTTTGATGGAACCGTCCCATGCAGGGTTTTGAATGTTCCCCATGAAAAGAGTTCTGCCATACCTATTTTTTATTTCTAGCTGAAACTCCGGAAATATTTTTTCAATATTGGGTATAAAAAAACGGTCGTTTCTAGCATCTCCATTAGGTGAGAATCCGTCAGGAATGAAGAAGTCATAATCTTCAGGATTACATGCAGATAAATCTATAGTGATTGGTGTTCTAATAGGAGCTATACATCTGGTATCTTCATTGTAATTTTCTGCATAGTACATAGCATTAGGTACTAGTAGCGTAGCTTCATTTATAGGCGAAGTGCTTTCCAAAGAGTCATACCATCTAATTTCATAATTTTCAAAAGCCGCTAAGTTGTTTAGATCTGAAATGGTAGGCTTGTCTAAGCCACAAATATCAAATTCAGTATTAGTCAAAGAAATTGGTGTAACCGTAAAAACGGTAGGGCTTAGTATAAGTCGTTCATTACTTCTACAGCCTTGGCTATTTTCTGATGCAGCAAAATAAGATATGCCATCTTCTAGAAGCGTAGTAGCTGGTAATAAATTTCCATTTACAGGGGCGTCAAACCAAGCAATTGCTATCTCATCAGTGTTAATATCTACAGATGCTAAGGTTGCAGCATCTCCTCCACAGAAAAATGGAGTAGCATTGGTGGTTGTAGGGGTAGTAGGTGCTGTAAGTGATACTAAAACACGCAGTCTTTGTGTACCTTCACAGTTATTTTCATTATTTATAGTGCTGATAAAATAAGCTACATTGTGAGCCAGTGGGGTGCTAATACTAAGAATATCAGTACTTGTTTCCGTGGCATAAAATAAAGGGTCACCAGAGGCGGTAAAAGCAAGGTCTTCTAGTGTAGGGCCGTTGGTATCGTATTCGCTTAGACAAAAAGTTTGATTGCTTTCTCCTATAGGGATATCTGGTATGCCTTTTATGGCAAAATTTTCTGTTTCTTCATGCTCAAAAATAGTCCTACATGGCGTAGTGTCATTTTGAATGCTTCGTACGCTTATGGTGTAATTACCTTGCTCTAATGGGGCAACATCAACTTGATAATCTGCAGTTCCACCAGTAAAGGCAATCGTATTATTAATAACAACAGCACCTGTGTTTTGTTCAATTACATCATAAGTTACATTATAAATGCCATCAGGTAAAACAGGAGCAGCTACCAGCACATTTATTTCTGTGGCATTACAAGAATTATCTACCTGTAAGGTTAGTGTAATTGCATCTGGCGTGGCAATCACATTAAACAACGTCTGTAAATTGCAGGTAACATCTAAGACATTATCAATAGTGACTATTACTTCATGTTCTCCATCCTCACCTGTATGTTCAGCAGCAATTTCAAAAGTAGCAGCTCCTTCAGAAAAAGGTAGGTTTTCTATGGTTTCTGTAGTTGTTCCGCCATCGGGAGCTGTAAGTGTATACGTGACGGTATGCGGACTGTTGGTTAAGCTCGCAGTAGTATCAAGAATATTTAAAATTTGTACAGGAATAGTGGTGTCTTGGCAGGCCTCTGCAATTTGTATTTGTGAATTAGAAACAAGAAAAGTGGTCTCTGAAACATCAATAGTAGTACAAACACTGCGCAAGGGTAAAAAGCCAGTAATGGAGCTAATGCTTACGGTGTTATATACATTGGTAGAAACAAGCGAAGGATTTACATCAAAGCTTCCAACGCCATTAGTTAATGTGATAATTACTTCTGCAGTTCTTTCGAGGGTATCAGCGGGGTCCACTAGATATTCCATTTGATATCTTCCATTGGGTAGAAGCGTACTATCATAAGTAATATCGATGGTATACGGGTTGCCAATACAATAGTTAAGGCTTTCTAAGCTGCCAGATAATGTGGGAAGGATGCTAATTTCTACTGTAGAAAATTGTTCATCACACACAGGGTGCGTAGGATAAACGGTGTAATCGAAATTATAGATGCCATATCCAAAATTATCTCTGATCTCCTCTACATTTATGGTATTATCAGAAAGATCTGTTAGTTGACCTGTTCCAGATTCAGACCAAGTACCGTTAGCATCTTCTGCAGCTAGATAACTGTTTAAGTTTAAATTTCTATAGGCCGATAAATCATCAGTGACGCAAACAGCTAGTGCTAATCCTGTTCCTGGGTTAGGAGAAGGGTGTACTTCTAAGATAACGGTAGATTGCTCTGACGGACAAGTAGCTACAGCAGCTACGGTATATGTAAACTCATATACTCCCGGACCCGCTCCAAAAGCATTGAAAATATTTCGTTCTAAAAAGTTTACGGCCTCTGGAGTTACCGCCTCCCATAGTCCATTAAAATCTTGAATTTTATCGGCAACTTCACTCCCTAAGAAGCGATGCATATTTACTTCTATTTCATTGCTACATGCATTGGCGCTACCATCTATATTGTCTTCTCCTGAGTAGCCTCCTAAGTTAATAGTAACACTGGCAGATTCACCACAAGCATCATTGGTATACGTAAATGTATGGGTACCCGAATTTAAAATTTTCCAAAGGTTTACAATTCCTGTAGTTTTATCAAAAGCATAAAAATTTGCCGGATTTGACGTAGACCAAATACCTCCGGTAAGTGGTGTGTCATTAAGGGCATCAAATAAATCGAAACTTTGAAGCGATGGATCTTGATCTTTATTGCAAATTGTTAGTAAAGCATCTGACCCCGCGCAGCCTGTTTGGGCTTGAGAAAAAGAATGCACTCCAAAAAAAATAATAAACAATAAAAAAAATGGGATACGATCCATTTTGTTTTGATTGGTCATAAACGGTGGTTAGGTTGTGAACATCAAAAATATCTGATACTTGTTAAATAAAGGCCATTATTGTTGTGAAAATGTAAGAAATAGTCTACTAAATACCGTTTAAGTGACATTTAAACTAGAAAATTTTCAATTTAAACGGACATATATACACTAATCTTATATACAATCAGGTTTGAAAATAGCGATTGCTATTCCTATCTTTACCGCATAATTTTACTTTCATGAATATACATTTTATTGCTATCGGCGGTAGCGCCATGCATAATCTTGCATTAGCATTAAACCATAAAGGATATATAGTAACCGGTAGTGATGATGTTATCTTTGAACCTTCTAAGAGCCGTTTAGCAGTAGAAGGGTTATTGCCAGAAAACTTTGGTTGGTTTTCAGAGAAGATCACCTCTAATTTAGATGCTGTAATTTTAGGCATGCATGCCAAAGCAGATAATCCTGAGTTGCTAAAAGCGCAGGAATTAGGGCTTGAAATTTTTTCATATCCTGAGTTTTTGTACGAGCAGTCAAAAAATAAAACAAGAGTTGTGATCGGCGGTAGTCATGGGAAAACAACAATAACCTCTATGATATTACACGTGCTAAACTATCATAATCGTGATGTAGATTATATGGTAGGAGCACAATTAGACGGTTTTGATCGTATGGTGCACTTGACGGAAGAGAATGATTTTATAATTTTAGAGGGCGATGAGTATTTGTCTTCACCAATAGATAGACGCCCAAAATTTCATTTATACAAACCTAATATTGCGTTATTAAGCGGAATCGCATGGGACCACATTAATGTATTTCCTACGTTTGATACGTATGTTGAGCAATTCCAAATTTTTGTAGATAGCATTGTAAAAGGAGGGAGTATTACGTATAATGCAGAGGACGAAAATGTTGTTAAAGTGGTAGAAGCTTCAGAAAATGCCATTCGTAAATTACCGTACCATACGCCTGAATATAGTGTAGAAAACGGACAAACATTATTAGATACTCCAGAGGGCCCTATGCCTATAGAGGTTTTTGGAAAACACAATTTGAGTAATTTGGCAGGAGCAAAGTGGATTTGTCAAAATATGGGTATTGATGAAGATGATTTTTATGAGGCAATAGGAACTTTTAAAGGAGCTTCAAAAAGGTTAGAAAAAATAGCAGAGAGCCCTACGTGTATTGTTTATAAAGATTTTGCTCATTCTCCGAGTAAAGTAGCGGCAACGACCAAAGCTGTAAAAGAACAATATCCTGATAAGAAATTAATTGCTTTTTTAGAACTACATACGTATAGTAGTTTTAATCCTGAGTTTTTAAAAGAATATAAAGGGGCATTAGATCCTGCAGATACACCAGTAGTTTTTTACCTGCCGGAATCTGTAGCTATTAAAAAATTAAATCCTGTGACAGCAGATCAAATTTCTAAAGCTTTTCAGAGAGATGATTTAACGATAATGACAGATGCTTCGGCATTTAAAGAGTATGTCTATGCACAAGATTATTCTAATACTGTAGTCTTATTTATGAGTTCTGGTAATTATGGAGGCTTGGATTTAGTAGCGTTTAAGAATCATTTAGAGCATAACTAATTATACACTGAATTGGGTCAAATGATGATCTAAATGCTTGTATTGCATTTGGCCCCATTGTTCTTTGGTGAACCGACCAAAAAATGGATGTGGATTCCATTCTTCTCTATTTTTTAATTGATGTGTATCGTGCATTAATTGCTGCAAGACTTTTACTTCATCATCAAAGTTTTTAGGCTCTTTTGCTTTTAATTGTGGAGCAGTGGGTAAATTTTTTCGCCAAGCTTTATCGTTATACATAGATTTTTTAAAAAATAGCTGCACTAGAAGATTTCCTTTTTTAGAAGTAGATTTGTTTTCAATGGCTAGTTTTAAGGGGTATTGGCAATGCCAAGCCATTTGCCCTACCGTCATTTTTCCCCATTTGCGTTCAGAGTTTTCATTCAACAGTGCAATGCGCTCTTCAAGCTCATTTTTCGTAGTTTCATCAAATATAGATTTCATTATAGTTCGGTTTATATTTAAGTGAAATTTACGATAAAATAATTAGTTGCTTATCTTTAACGAATGCAAGAAAATTCTACCTCACTTTCCATAAAAGATTGGGCAGATGATGATAAGCCTAGAGAGAAACTAATTTCAAAAGGAAAAACAGCCCTTTCGGACGCTGAGCTTATTGCCATTTTAATTGGTTCAGGTAGCAGAAATGAAAGTGCTGTTGAGCTATCTAAGAGAATTCTAGCATCCGTAAACAACAATATTAATGAGTTAGGAAAATTATCGGTAAAAAAGCTAATGCAGTTTAAAGGTATTGGCGAGGCAAAGGCAGTGAGTATTACGGCAGCATTAGAAATAGGAAGGCGTAGAAGGGGAGAAGATGCACATAAAATCACTAAAATTACAAGTAGTAAAAGTGTATTTGAATTACTACAACCTAAAATGGGAGATTTACCACACGAAGAATTTTGGGTAGTTTTTCTTAATAACTCCAATAAAGTGCTGCATTGCTCTCAGCAAAGCAAGGGAAGTATTACAGGAACCTTAGTAGATGTACGGTTGATAATGAAAGAGGCATTAGAATTTAGTGCTGTTGCTATTATTTTAGCACATAATCACCCCTCTGGAACGCTAAACCCTAGTATGGCCGATAAACAGATCACTCAGAAAATAAAAAATGCTGCAGAAGGACTAGATATAAAAGTTTTAGATCATTTGATCATCACTCAATCAGAATATTTTAGCTTTGCAGATGAAAATATTCTTTAATGACTATTTTTTTAATTAATATTCTGACAAGAGAATACCTATGCTTCTAATTTACACTCATAAAATTACTCCAAGATTTAGTTTCGTAATGAAGCAAATATTTGACCGTATTTTAAATGTAGAAATTAGTTTTACGGCCAAAGTAGAAGATTTTATTAAACATTCAGGACCAAAAATCACCTATACCAAATTACCCTTACAAAATGAATTTTTTATTAGGAGTAATGATCTTTTGTTTGAACAAGGAATTAATGACCTTCAAATAAAAGTACAGGATTGGGAAGGAATTCCTTGTTTTTTTGCAGCAGGTGAGCGCAGTAACTTACCATTTGATGTATTTTCCGCTAGTTTTTACTTGTTGAGTAGGTATGAAGAGTACCTTCCGCATGTAAAAGATATACACAATAGGTTTCCTCCACAAGAGAGTTTAGCTTTTAAGAATGATTTTCTAGAATTACCTGTGGTAGATTTATGGGCATATAAATTATTAGAAAAATTACAAGAACGCTTTCCAGAATTAGAATCTAAAAAGAGCGCCTATAAATTTACATCAATCATAGATGTTAGCTCTTCTCATTGCTATTCTCATAAAGGTATTGTTAGAAGTTTAGCAGGCTTGCTTTTAGATATTTCTTCTCTTAAATTTAGACGCGTGGCAGAAAGGGTCTCGGTTTGGTTTCGTCCAGAAAAAGATCCGTATAATAATTATGACTGGCTTATAGAACTTCATAAAAAGTACAAGGTTCTTTGCATGTTCTTTTTTCAATTTGCGGAGTATTCTACTTTTGATAAAAACATATCGGTTAATAATAATAAATTCAAATTTTTAATCAAATCAATTTCAGACTATAGTACAGTATCCTTATGTGCTTCTTATGGTTCTTTTAATGATACAGAGTTATTGAAAGAAGAAAAGAAAAATTTGTCTAACGTTATCAATAGACCTATAAACTCTTCTAGATTAAGGTACAATAGGGTAGATGTGCCGGCCACGTATAGAAGGCTGGTAGAGGCAGAGTTTACAGATGATTTTACGATGGGGTACACCCATGAGATAGGTTTTAGAGCAAGTACGTGCACACCTTTTTATCTATACGATATTAATTTAGAAGTACAGCAACCTATTAAAATACATCCTTTTGCCGTACATGATTATACCTTCGTAAAATATGCTTCTTTAGAAGAGATAACACAGAAATTGGATCGTGTTTATGCACAAGTTAAAAAAGTAAATGGTGGCTTTATTACTATTTTTTCTAATGAATTATTCGGAGAGAAAAGTAAAGTGTGCTGGAAAGAATTGTATGAATTTGTAGTAAAAAAATACCATGTTTAAAAATATAGTTACCGACGTTTTTTTTGATTTAGATCATACCCTTTGGGATTTTGAAAAAAACTCTGCACTCACTTTTGAAAAAATATTGGTGACGCATAATGTACCTGTTTCATTAGAAAATTTTCTAGAAGTATATATACCTAATAATCTTGTCTTTTGGCGTTTGTTCCGGGAAGAGAAGATATCAAAGACAGCGCTGAGGTATCAGCGTTTAAAAACCACCTTTGACACTTTAGGTCTTGAGCTTAGTGATGCTGTAATAAATAGTTTGTCTGAAGCTTATATAGATAACTTATCTAGCAATAATCATTTGTTTCCTAATGCTATTCCTATTTTAAACTATTTAAAACCTAAGTATAATTTACACATCATCACTAACGGATTTGAAGAGGTGCAAAATAAAAAGATTAGAAATTCTAATATAGCATCGTATTTTAATCAGGTTATAAATTCGGAAATGGCAGGTGTAAAAAAGCCCAATCCTATCATTTTTAACTTAGCATTAGAGATGGCAAATGTGCCAGCGGAAAAAGCACTTATGATTGGTGATAGTCTTGAGGCAGATATACTTGGCGCGCAAGCAGCGGGTTTAAATGCTCTGCATTTTAACGCACATAATGAGCAAAAGCACGAATATTGTGATATGATTACTGATTTAAGTGAAATAAAATTGTACTTATGACGTTGCTAAGCTGTAGACACTAATTAATTCTAATCAACACTTTATATTAGAATTGAAATAATTGCAATGAAAAAAATCATAAACTTTTTATTCATACCACTCTTACTTTTGGTAGTAATCAGCGCTTGTTCTGATGAGCAAGATTTTGACCAAGCAAGAGATTTAGATGTAATCACAGATGCTACTGGTCCCGTGCTTTATCTCGAGTCTACAGAAGATTTGATTAATGCTTCTCCAGTAATATCACAGAATATAAATTTTGATGGCTTTAATTCAGAACTATTTTCTGATAGAGTTATATCAGGATCCCTAACATTTCAAATAGAAAATAGCACTAGCAAACAGCTAGATATTCGCGTAATATTTTTGAATGAAGCGGGCTCTCCTTTAGATGTTGTGAACTTTTCTACAACAGAAGCGCCCCCAATAGATATTATTGATACAGAAATATTTTACGGTACAGCCGCAGGCAAAAGCATAGATATTATAAAGAGCACATCAAGTTTACAAGTTATTTTTACAAATAATAGCGGAAGTACAAGTGTATCATCTCTTCCTGATCCTAAACTAATTTTTAGATCTAGCGCTAGTTTTAAGTTGAGGGTTATAGAATGAGAATAAGAAATATTTTTATTATAGTGCTATTATTTGGTTGTTTCTATGTAAACAGTCAAAATAAACAGCTGCTTTATGATTTTAATGAAGTGCCACAAGCGCTATTGTTAAACCCAGGGATGAAAACCTCTTTTAAGTGGTATGCAGGAGTTCCATTAATTTCAGGCTTTTCTTTTCAAGCAGGGAGTAGCGGTTTAAAGTCTAACGATCTTTTTGCAAATGATGGTGTAGATTTTAATACTAAATTTAGAGAAAAGGTCATCTATGGAATGGATTTCAGTGATGAGCTAAGCGGTACCTACCAAGTAGAATTGTTAAACATTGGCTTTAGAAGTAAAAATAATGAAGATATTTTTTATTCTTTTGGGGCTTATAATGAAGGTGATGCTATTGGCTACTTCTTTAAAGATTACGCTTTATTAGCTTATGAAGGCAATACCAATAATTTAAATAAAAAGTTTGATTTAAATCACCTTAAAACTCGAGGCGAAATTTTGAATGTTTACCATTTCGGAATCAATAAAAAGATTTCTAATGAGCTAACCATGGGGTTCCGTGCTAAGGTCTATTCTAGTTTACTCAATTTTACGTCTACAAAGAACAAAGGCTATTTTGTCACGACACAAGGAGATGATAACTTATTAGAAAGTACGCTTGAGGCTGATGTTGAAATTAAAACTTCTGGTGTATTTGAGTTAAAAGATATTATAGATGATGACTCCCAAGCTAATGGTGCTGCTATTTCTAATGTTTTAGGAAAAAGAGCATTACTAGGAGGTAATTTGGGTGTAGGTTTTGATTTAGGCTTTACCTATAATATTGATGAAAGAACGGTCTTTACAGGTAGTTTAATAGATGTAGGTTTTATTTATCACAGCAAAGATGTCCGAACATATTCGGTTAAAGGTTTTGCGACTACAGAAGGTCTAGAGGTTCGTTTACCAGAAGATCTTAATTCAACAGAAGACCAATGGAGAACTTTTGTGGATGATTTGGAAGATTTGGTACCTTATGAAGAGGGTAGTGACAATTATATCACCTTTAGGCCTACAAAATTCTATACATCTATAAGGCGAGATTTTGGTAAAGAGATAGAATCAAAAGAGGCTTGTTATTGTACGAGTACTTCCGGAGGAAACAATAGAGGTCGCGTTTATAAAAATAGTTATGGCGCGCAATTGTATGCCATTAATAGACCAAGAGGACCGCAAGCAGCATTAAGCGCATTTTATCAGCATCGCTTAGGCAATGTAATGAGTTTGAAAACTACGTACACGATAGATAAGTTTTCATATACGAATATTGGTCTAGGAGCTAGTCTTCAAGCTGGTCCGGTAAATATGTATTTAATGGCTGATAATCTGATCGGATATTCAAATTTGGCTAATAGCAAATATGCATCGGTACAATTTGGATTAAATATTATATCTTGGGGCAAGAAATAAGAGACCTCATGAAAAAGATAGTACCCATTTTAATGTTAGCATTTTGTGCTAATTTCTACGGACAAGAAGTAATTAACGATTATAAGTATGTTGTAGTTCCTACACAATTTGAATCGTTTAAAAGTCCCAACCAGTATAAATCTAGTACACTTGTAAAATTTTTGCTTACAGAAAGTGATGTGAATGTTGTTTATAGTAACGATTTACCATCAGAGTTGAATCTAAATAGGTGTGTGGCATTATATGCAAAGCTTTTGGATGGTTCTAATATGTTTACTACCAAGACTACTTTAATCCTTGAAGATTGTTCAGGAAAAGAAATTTACAAATCTATAGAAGGTACCAGTAAGCAAAAAGAATACAATGCCTCTTACTCAGAAGCAATTAGAGCAGCCCTAAAGCCATTATCTAGCTACACCTATTCTTATGCAGGAACAACGATAGAACCGGTCAAGGTGTCTTATCAAAACGATGCAAAAAGCTTACCAGCGGTTAAGCAAGCGCCAGCTGAGGCCACAACAACTGATGTGGTAGATACATCTGAAGAAATACAAAAGAAATCGGTAGTAAAAGCGACTCCAATCATGGAAGCAAAAAAAGTAGCGACTTCGAGTGGTGGATTATATGCCCAAGATATTTTGAATGGCTATCAATTAGTAGACAGTTCTCCAAAAATAGTAATGAAAATGTTCAAGACATCTCAGGCTAATATCTTTTTAGGAGAAGAGATTTCAGGAAGCAAAGGTTTGGTGTACGCAAAAGACGGTGCTTGGTACTTTGAGTTTTATGACGGTGATGTGTTGAAAGTAAAGGCCTTGGATATTAAATTTTAGATAGAATATTTATCTTTCCACCTATTTTTAAGAAATTCCTTTATAGCATTCTCACGCTGATTGTTATTTGGCTTATAAAAAGAAGTTCCTGAGATATCATCAGGTAAAAATTCTGCTTCAACAAAATTATTCTGATAGTCGTGTGCATATTTATATTCCGCACCGTAACCAATGTCTTTCATTAATTTTGTTGGAGCATTTCTCAAGGCTAAAGGCACCGACAAATCACCGGTATCTGTCACTGTTTTAAGTGCTCTATTGATGGCCATATAACTCCCATTACTTTTTGGTGATGTAGCTAGATATATTGCACATTGACTTAAGATTATTCGTGCTTCAGGATAACCTATGGTGGTTACTGCCTGGAATGTAGTGTTAGCCATTACAAGTGCAGTAGGATTAGCCAATCCAATATCTTCAGAAGCCGCGATGAGCATTCTACGTGCAATGAATTTAACATCTTCACCACCTTCAATCATTCTTGCTAACCAATATACTGCGGCATTAGGGTCACTACCTCGGATAGATTTAATAAAGGCCGAAATAATATCATAATGTTGCTCACCGGTTTTATCATAGCGCACGGTATTTTTTTGCACCTTTTGTAGTACCAAATCATTGGTTACTTCTATCGTGTCTCCGTTTTCAGAATTGATAACAAGCTCAAAGATATTCAATAGCTTTCTGCCATCTCCACCAGATAAACGCAATAGGGCATCGGTTTCCTTTAGGTTGATGTTTTTAGATTTTAAATGCTTATCTATAGCAATAGCTCTTTTTAAAAGAGCAACTAAATCTTCTTTCCCAAATTCTTTTAAAATGTATACTTGACATCTAGAAAGTAATGCGGGGATTACTTCAAAACTAGGATTTTCAGTAGTAGCACCTATTAGGGTTACCCATCCTTTTTCAACAGCAGCAAGTAATGAATCTTGTTGCGATTTACTAAACCTATGAATCTCATCAATGAATAGTATCGGATTTTTGGTTGTGAATAAGCCACCACTTTGTTTTGCTTTATCTATAACCTCACGTATATCTTTTACACCACTATTTATAGCGCTCAAGGTGTAGAAAGGTCTGCCACTCTCTGTTGCTATAATATTAGCTAGAGTGGTTTTACCGGTGCCAGGAGGGCCCCAAAGAATCAAAGAAGGAATTATTCCTTTTTTAATTTGATGCGTAAGAGAGCCGTTGTCACCAACTAAATGTAGCTGACTGATGTAGTCTTCTAATGTCTTTGGGCGTACGCGCTCTGCAAGAGGTTCATTCATAGTGCAAAAATACAAATTCTACTTATGACAATTTATCATGTTTGTAGATTTTGGTTGTGTTTTTGATTTCCATTTTATAAATTACTTGTATGCAAGCATCCAAACAGTTCCAATTTACCAATAGCGTACTTCTAGTGCCGCTATTTTTTGTACTTGCTATTTGGATGGTGTTTCTAGTGGAAATTAGATTAGGAATTAATTTCAACAAATTTGGAGTGTACCCAAGGACTATAAGTGGTCTTCGGGGTATTGTATTTAGCCCCTTTATTCACGGTTCTGCGCAGCACCTCTATAATAATACGGTGCCATTGGCAGTATTGACGGCTTCTCTATTTTACTTTTATAGAAAGAATGCATTTTATATTCTCGCTTACGGAATTTTACTATCGGGTTTTTTTACGTGGCTAATAGGAAGAGAGTCTTATCATATTGGAGCTAGTGGCCTAATCTATGTATTGGCAAGTTTTATTTTCTTCAAGGGCATTTTTACCAAATATTACCGTTTGGTAGCATTGTCTCTTATGGTTGTTTTTGTGTACGGCAGTATGCTTTGGTATATTTTTCCTATTCAGGATGACATTTCTTGGGAAGGGCACCTGTCAGGTTTTTTAGTTGGTTTTTTCTTCGCATACTATCTCAAAACACCAATTCCGGAAACCAAAAAATATGATTGGGAACGTGACGATTATAAGGAAGAAGAAGATGAATTTCTACAACACTTTGATGAAAATGGAAACTTTATAGAACGTACGCCAGAGCCTGAAATGGACTTAGAAGTCCATCAGGAAATAGTGATTACATACCACTATAAAGAAAATGAAAAACCAGAATAGGTAGCAGAAAATTACAAACTGCGTTGTCTCACGGCTTCGTAAAGAAATACACCACAAGCTACAGAGACATTTAGGGATCCTATTTCACCTAATAAAGGAAGTTTAGCTTTGTCATCTACGACTTTTAAGATGGAAGGAGATATTCCTACATCTTCGGACCCCATGATGATAGCACAAGGTTCTTTGAAGGATATATCATAAACAGAGCTCTCTGTTTTTTCGGTAGCAGCAATTGTTTTAATTCCAGAAGCCTGTAAATAAAAAACAGCATCTTTAATATGGTCTACCTTTGCAATAGGCACTTTAAAAGCAGCACCAGCAGAAGTTTTGATCGTATCTGCAGTGACGGGTGCAGCACCTTTTTTCTGGATGATGATACCGTCTACTCCGGTGCATTCTGCAGTTCTAATAATAGCACCAAAGTTACGAACATCGGATAGTTGGTCTAACAATAGAAATAGGGGAGTAGTTTCTTTTGCAGAAACGTTCTCTACTAACTCTTCAATCGTGAAAAATTTAATAGGTGATATGGTAGCAATAACCCCTTGGTGATTTCCCTTGGTTAACCTATTTAATTTTTCAATGGGAACATAGGAGGAGTTAATCCCATTTCTTCGAATAAGTGTTTCAAATTCTTTGAATAAATCGCCTTTAAGACCTTTTTGAATAAAGACTTTATCAATTGCTTTATCTGCATTTATTGCCTCAATAATTGCTCTTATTCCGTAAATCTGAGTATTGTTTTCCATTGGGGCAAAGGTATGAAAAAGAAGAGAATTTAAGGTTTAATTTTATATTTAGCTTAAAATTTGTAATTCTTTCTTTTGAGGATGAATAGTGTTTGATTAATTATTTGATTTTCTGAATTTTATGTTGAATTTAGAAGCGTGAAAAGTTGATAATTTTTCATAAATGTCGCATATTTAGATTTATATTTTTACGGGGGTGAGAAAGCTATTACTATTTTTAATTATATATATCAATTGTCTCTTTTTGTATTCGCAAAAAGAATCTGCAAATTGGTATTTTGGAGACTATGCAGGGTTAAACTTTAATACAGATAGTCCTAAGGCTTTGTTGAATGGGAAATTAATTACAAATGAGGGTTGCGCGACAATTTCAGATCCTAATGGTAATTTATTATTTTACACGGATGGTGTAACGGTTTGGGATAGAAAACATGAAGAGATGCCAAATGGTCAAGATCTGAAAGGGCATAGTTCCAGCACGGAGTCTGCATTAATTATTCCCAAGCCAGGAAGTAAAACTAGTTTTTATATTTTCACAATTGATCAGCCAAGTTACTACCTTAAAGAAGATAGCCCTATTGAAGGGGTTAATTTTTCCGAAGTTAATTTAGCCTTGAATGGCGGCTATGGAGATGTCGTTACAAGCGTTAAAAATAAACATTTGATGACCTATAATAATTCAGATTCCTTTGAGCGTGAGTACAAATCATCTGAAAAAATTACAGCGGTTACTCATAGCGACGGAAGCTCTATTTGGGTTACTACGTATTTTATTGATAAATTTTATAGCTTTCTAGTAGATCAAAACGGAGTTAATTCAGAGCCTATTATATCGGTTGTTAATCAAAATGTTAAGCCGGAGTTTAATGATGCTGGTGCTAATATCACCGCAATTGGTTATATGAAAATTTCTCCGAATGGAAAGAAAATCGCAATTGCACATAGTTCTACTACAGCAGGAAATGAAAGGCAAGGTCACAAAAGATCAGGGAAGGTATTACTTTACAATTTTAATAATACAAATGGGGTTATATCGGGTCAAACAGAAATTTTGTCAAACGCCTATCCTTATGGTCTAGAATTTTCGCCAAACTCTCAGTTTTTATATGCGACAAATAGTATATTTGATAGCAATGATGTTTTTGATCATGGTGATCTTTTGCAATATGATACAGGGAGTAGTAACGTAGCGGCCTCAAAATTAATCATTAAGTCTTCGCAAAATGTGGCAGGAGCCTTACAACTAGCTATAGATGGAAAAATTTATAGAGCTGGTTATAAAGTTTTTGCTAAGGGTCTAGATTTGTCTGTCATTAATGAGCCTAATAATTTAGGAGCCTCCTGTAATTACTTAGAAAACGCTATTAATTTAGGTGGGCGGGCTTCAAATTTGGGACTTCCGCCTTTTGTGCAATCTATTTTTTTATATTCATTTGAATATGAAGAAACTTGTTTGGGGAATCAAACACATTTTTTTATTACTTCAGAGGACCCTTATGATAGTATTGAGTGGAATTTTGGTGATGGAACAACCTCAATTCAAGAAGAGGCTTTTCATCAATATGCGTCTCCTGGTATTTACCTTGTCAGTTTAACATTGTCCTTAAATGGAGTGAAAAGGGATCCTTTGTTAAAGGAAATCATCATATCAGAGCCGCCCGTAGTAGTTAATGATATTTATGATTTGATACAGTGTGATGTCTTTGATGGGGACCCAAGCGACGGTTTTACTAAATTTAATTTAGAACAAGCTAATCAGCCAATAACCTTAAATACTACAGATCTAATTCAAGTATATTATTACCAATCTTTAAGCGAAGCCATTGCAGACACTTCTAATGTTAAAGCTTTGAGAAATATCTACAGAAACACTATTTTAAATGAAATTGTTTATGCGAAGGTTTCTAAGTCTAATACGGCGTGTTATAATATAGCACAAGTAAGATTAGTCACTTCTACTTCGGTAGATCTTGGAGAGCAAGATTTTTATGCCTGTGATTTCAATAATACGGGTTTGGCAGATTTTGACTTATCTGTAAAATCGGAAGATCTAATAGCTGATTTAAATCTACCTGCAAATACTAAAATTTCATATTATGAAAGTGAGGTTGATGCAGCCATAGGAACTAACGTCATAAAAGATAATTTGTATAGGTCTTCTAATAAAACACTGTATATGCGTGCAGAAAATGATGCCGCTTGCTATGGAAATGGAATATTATATTTAAGAATGGAAAATTTTCCGCAGTTAGAAGATAAAATTATCAATGTTTGTTCTTTTGATTTTCCTCTTTATATAGATTCTGGGATAGATGCGGTTATAGCAAACAGTTATACTTTTTATTGGAACAACTCAGGTGCTAATACTAAACAAATTTTGGTATCAAGTCCTGGAGAATATCAGGTGACTATTGAAAATAAATTTAGCCATTGCAAAGGTGTAGTTTTAATAAGTGTTATACAAAGTGCTCTAGCAGATATTGTAAACATTGACATCGATGATCACGACGTGGCTATTAGAGTGGAGGAAAAACTAAATTTCCTGTATTCCTTGGATAGTGCGCAGGGTCCTTTTCAGGAAAGTAATATTTTTACAAATGTTTCAGATGGTTTACATGAAGTTTTTGTGAAGGATATTTATGGATGTGAAATGACTTCCAAAACCTTCAATGTATTTGGATTTCCAAAATTTTTCACGCCTAATGGGGATGGTATTAACGACTTTTGGAATGTGTATGGGTTAGACGAAAATCAGGTAGCTTTAGAAGCTTCTTTACTTCTGGAAATATATGATCGTTACGGCAGGTTCATAGTTGCATTTAATCCTTTAAACACTACAGGCTGGGATGGTAACTATTTGGGGAAACAATTAAGTTCAGATGATTATTGGTACGCTATGAAATTTCCTGATAATAAAATTTTCAGAGGATACTTTACTCTGAAAAGGTAACTATAGGTAAGGTTGTCTTTATCAATTCTTCTTGGTGTTATATTAATTAGTCCCTACACTTTACACGACTTACTCAAGGCTACATAGTATTGTTAGGTTGTGTGTGTATAGAATTTGTGTAAGTTTTATTTATGCATGTTTAGATGTTTCCGTTGAATTTTAAGCTTTAGTTGTGGTAGTGCGGTACTTTAAAATAGGAGATAGGTAAGATTGTTAGCGGTCTTGTTTTGGCAAGGTAGTTTGGGTTGTTATAAAGACTGTTGTAATCTATAATATAGGATGCTAGTAGGGTAGCATGATATTTTTTTGCATAAAAAAAGGCTGGTTAATTAAAACCAGCCTTTTGTATATTTCTAATAAATAGAATTACTCAACGTCAAAAAACAATTTTGTTGTTTGTGCATCTCCGCCTATAGCAGAAGAAGCAGACATCCAATTCGCTTCATTTAAGTTTTGTTCATCTATTGGATAAGTATATCTAGTAGGAACAGGTAATCCACTTTCTGCAGGTAAGTTAAAAGAAGGAGTGTCATAAACTCTCCATGCAGTCCAAGATTCAAAACCTCTGTTGAACATTGCCAACCATAACTGGTTTCCAATTTTCTCTTTCCATGTTCCAGTAGCTGTTGTGTAAGCTACATCAGGATTCGCTAAGTAGTCTGCGACATTAGGTACACCCCAGAAATCAAAAGAAGCTGTAATACCTGCGTTATAGAAGCTTTCTGCATCAGCAGGAGTTCCAGAGATAGAACGTTCAGCAGCATCTGCTAAATAAAATGATACTTCAGCATAATCTATTAAACTAGCAGGATTTTCAGGATCCAGCATAGGAGCACCCACATGGGTGTATGATGTGTAGGTATTGTTGTCTCCGTAAGGTCCTCCAACATATACATCATCTCCTAAGTTTTGATCAAAATAGTATGCTCTTCTAGGGTCTTCTAAATCATTCATGAAATCAACTAAAGTATTAGCGATAACGAAATCTGATCTACCAGACTGCACTAGATCTACCCATACAGGGTTTGTATTAGGCGTAGCACTTTGGTATTCTACTTCTGCATTATCTGCATTTGAAGTAAATACACCCCCGCTTACTGCAGCTGTTATAGCAGCAGAAGCTTGTGTTGTCATACTAGAAACATCAACAACTCTTAAGCCCATTCTTAATAATAAAGAATTAGCAAATTTAGTCCAAGCAGTAGCATCTCCACCATAGATAGGATCAGAAGAACCAAATCCAGTTCCTGAAATAGTAGGGATAACAGCTGTTAAACGCGTTAATAAATCACTGTATATTGTAGCAGCATCATCGTATTGAGGAAGTACATATTCGCTATCATTTAAAGCTTGAGAATATGGAATATCACCGAATGTTTCTACCAATTGTGCCCAAGTATAAATTTCTAATATTTCAATCTGAGCATTTCTAGAAGCTTTTTCAGCAGCTGTTATTTGGTCATCAGCATTAACAGTCTCTCTAGCACTTTTAAAATCAAACAATACATCTCTGTACATTTCTGACCAATGTGTGTCAGGAATACTTCTTGTATTGAAGTCATAATTAGCTTCATCTGTGTATGTAGTTTCAGTCCAGTGTTGTCCTAACATTCTAAAGATGTTAGTATTTACATTGGTACTTGTCATTTGATCAAACAAACTCTTAGTAGCAGCATTGAACAAAAAGCTCGCTTCTACTTCAGTTGGATTCTTTGGATCGTTATTCAATGCTTCATAGTTATCGTCCGATTGGCAGGCTCCTAATGTTGCGATTGAAAGAATGGTTAATAATATTTTTTTCATAATTTTTTCTTTAAAACTGTAATTTAATACTTGCACCAATTTCTCTAATAGAAGGGTAAGCACCTGATTGATATCCTTGAACATTTCCAGAGCTCAAACCAGCTTCAGGATCAGAATAAGGCACGTTTTTATGAATAATCCATAAGTTTCTACCGATCAATGAAATTGATGCAGAAGAGAAAGGTGTTCTGTCAATGATTTTTGGGCTAAAGTTATATGTCAAGTTAGCTTCACGTAATTTAACATACCCAGCATCATAAACGTGTAATTTGTTAGGAGCTCTTGCATATCCATAAGGGTTAGCGTAGGTATCAAAACTAGCTCTTACTTCATTAGGAGTACCATCTTCAGCCACACCACTTAATACTAAACCTCCAGAATCAGCACTGTAATTTCCAGGTGTTCCTGAAACCGTATTTCTTATTGGGTTTCCTAAATCGTTATCAGCAGCAGACCAGTCGTACATACCTGTAGCATAACCATACCAAGTATCTAAAGAGAATACATCTCCACCTTTTTGAATATCAATTAAGAAACCTAAGCTTAAGTTTTTGTATTTAAAAGTGTTAAACACACCACCAGTCCAATCAGCATTCACATCACCAATAACCTCATTACTGTTAGAAGTTCTTAAATAAGCTCCACTAGTTTGGCTTATCACACGCTCACCATTTTCATGATAAATAAAATCAGAACCTCTAATAGTTCCATAAGCTTCACCTGGAGTTGCGTTGATAGAAACACCACCTTGTAAAGATGCTAATTGAAGGTTATCAATTCCGTTTAATAATTCAACAACTAAACTTCTGTTTCTAGCCCAGTTTACAGTAACATCCCACTGGAAATTATCTGTTTTTATAGGAGTTCCGTTTAATTGTACTTCCCATCCTTTGTTCTCGATTGTTCCTGCATTTAAGATAGATGCACCATATCCAGTAGCATTTGAAACAGGAATACTAGTAATTTGGTTAATGTTTTGTGTGTTGTAATAAGAAACATCAAAACCTAATCTTCTATTAACAAAAGCCATTTCAAGACCAAATTCACTACTTTCTTGTCTTTCTGGTAATAATTCTGCGTTAGACTTTGTAGTAGGGTTGGTAGCAACGCCATTGTTGTTAAACGGTGTTCCGATAGCATACGTGTTGTATACATTATATGGGTTTGTATCATTCCCAACTTCTGCGTAATTGGCTCTTAACTTTCCAAAAGTTAACCAGTTAGCATCAACTAATTCAGAGAAGATTAAACTTCCTGAAACAGAATAATAACCATATCTGTTGTTTTCTACTGGTAAAGTTGAAGATCTATCTGTTCTATAAGAACCTTCTAAGTAAAGGAAGTTATCATACCCTAAGCTAGCTCTAATATATTCACCATCTACCATTCTAGTAGCTTCATACTCTGTAGGTGCTTCAATAGAACTTACACTGTTTGATAAAGCATATAGTCCAGCTAAGCTTAATCCTCCGTTAGATTCGGCAAATATGCTGTTGGTCTTGTTTCTTCTAAGGTTAACACCAACAGTACCTTCTAAGCTTAATTTTTCACTAAGATATTTGTTGAAATTCAACATGAAATCATAGTTGTATTCTGCAACGTTGTTATTGTATCTTGAGTAAGAAGCAACATCTGCACTTCCAACATTTATTCTTTCCTCTTGTAATGCAGCGTAGGTATCAAAAGAGAATCTACCCATAGCATTTAACCAATCTGTAATCTCATAATCAAGCGCAAAGTTACCAAAGTATCTATTTCTAGTATCTGATTGGTAATTTTCGTAGAAAGTCCAGTAAGGGTTGTCAGAGTAGATAGGAGAAAGATTATCAGGACCGTTAGGGTTCCAAGTGATGTTTTCTCTAGTGTCAAAATATGCTTCTTTTTGTTCCGCATAGTCAACGTTCATTTGATTCCACTGTCTGAATTGTTGCATAATGTTCCCAGAACTATATCCTGTTCCATTTCTACCTTTACCATCTGTTTTCACAAAGTTAAAGTAAGCAGAAGCAGTTAATTTATCTGTTAAATCATGAGATCCACTAAAAGAAATGGTATTTCTTTTTAATAGAGCTATTAGGAAGGTTACCACTTTGAGTTAAATTAGTTACCCCTAATCTAAAACTACTTGTTTCTGTACCACCGTCTAAAGCAAAAGAATTAACAGCCGTAGTACTAGTGCCCCAAACATAATTTGGATTGTTAGCACCAGCAACATAAGGAGTCGCTTGTTGGTAAGTATCTAATTGTGGGTAAATTGAATTCCATTGATACACCAATAAATTAGGATCAAAAGCTGCACCATAAGAAGCATCTTCTGTGAAAGGAGTTGTTAAGTCATCAATACCATCACCATCTACATCGTAAAGGTTAAAATACCCATCTGCAGAATCATAATAAGGACCGTAACCTGCTCCGTATTTATCTTGGTATTTTACAAGCGTTTCTTTGTCAGCACTTCCTAAAGTAATGCTAGAAGAAACTGTTACACCAATACCTTTATTTTTTTTACCTTTTTTTGTAGTAATCATTACCACCCCATTAGAAGCTCTAGAGCCATATAATGCAGTAGCGGCAGCACCTTTAAGTACGTTTATGGAAGCAATATCATCTGGATTTATATCAGATGCAGCATTACCGTAATCAAAACCACCAGTACCACTTTGTTGTCCTGTGGTATTTGTGTTTCCGTTATCAATAGGAATGCCATCTACAACGAATAACGCTTGATTGTTTCCAGAGATAGAATTGTTACCTCTAATTACTACGTTAGTAGATCCACCAAAGTTACCTGAAGATTTAATGCTCAAACCTGCAACTTTACCCGATAAAGAGTTTACAAAGTTATTACTCTTAACGGCAGATACCGCATCACCCTTAACTTCTTGAGTGGCATAGCCAAGAGATTTTTTCTCTCTTTTAATACCTAAAGCAGTAACTACAATTTCATCAAGTGCTTGGGCGTCTTCAACCATAGTAACGTTGATTGATGAAGTAGCTCCAATGATTTTTGAAATTTCTTTTTGACCTACGTAGGTAAAAACTAAGGTTTGGCCTTCGGTTCCTTTAATAGTATACATACCATCAAAATCTGTTTGCGTACCGTTATTTGTACCTGACACCAGGATGTTTACTCCAGGTAATGGGACACCTTGTTGATCGGTGACCGTACCTGAAATCGTCTTTTCTTGTGCAAATGTTAAATGCACAACAAACGCTAAAAGAAGCGTAAAGATTCCATTTAATTTTGTTTTCATTATTATGTTATTAGAATTAGTTGGCGGCGAAAGTGATAATTCCATGTTAATTATCCTAAATTTATTAATATAATTTTATGGTTATAATTAATTTCTATGGATGTATCTTTCTCGAGCACGTGTTTTTGTTAATAATTCAAAATATCAACTATTTTTTGCTAAATGTTAAATTCGCAGTCCCTTTTGTTAAAAATGTAAACTTTTTTCATTTTTAAGTAATTCTTTCATAGAAAATTGACCCTCTGTACTAATTCGCATAATTTGTGTTCTTCTATGGGTTTGTTTTCACTAATAGCTTCTTTTAAAGTTTTTTATGTATATATCAAAAAAAAAACCACCTCGTCAGAGGTGGTTTTATAAATGTAAATTTAATAATGTCTTTAATCTTCAAATGCCCAAATGTCATTATCTAATAAATGGCCTCCTTGGTTACTAATAGCGGCTTCGTATGAAGCGGTATTAGATAGACGCTCTGAATCTGGATATAAAAATCTTCTCGGTACAATACCGCTTGGGTTACTACCATTTGCTCCTTCTGGATTTGCTACAAGCGCAGGAAAACCTGTTCTTCTATAATCATTCCAGCTTTCAATTGGTGCAGCACCATACATTGCTTTGTATTTTTCTATAATAATAGTTTCTAAGTCTGTACCAGTAACAGTTGCTAAATATGCTGTAATATCAGCAGGTGCTATACCTATAAACTCCATATTAGCAGTAATGGCATCTTGTAAAGCTACAGATGGATCCCCACCTGTTCTTAATAATGCTTCTGCTTCAATAAATTTAAGCTCCGAATACGAGATTAATGGACTAGGAGAACTATACTGAGCCCAGAATAATTCTGTATTTCCATTTTCGAAAAATAGTTGATCACCATCTACATTTGGTGTCATGAACTTAGTTTTTCTAGGATCATTATCCATTAAGTTATCAAAGAAAGGATCGATAATCAAAGTGTTTGGTCTCTGAATTCCAAAAAGAGCCAGCGGATTACCTCCATTTGGAGTTCCTTCAAATTGAAAGATAGGAGAGTCGTCGTTAGAGCTAAATGCTAGTGAAACTTCACTTAATGCTTTTTCGGAAGCAGTTGCATCTCTTTTAGTTAATTGCATGTAATATCTTGCTTTTAACGCATGAGCAACAGCAATCCAATCTGTAGCAGCAACTAGGTCACCTAATGGACCTTCTGGATCTGTCTGTCCAAAATCAGCAATAGCTTCATCTAGTAAATTCTGTATGGAAGCGTATATTTCTTCTTGAGAATCATAAGTTGGTGCTAAATTATCAGAACCTAAGAATGCATCGCTGTAAGGAATGTCTCCAAAGCAATTTGTAGTTAGACCTAAATTCGCTGCCATATAGATTTTAGCAAGACCTCTAGTGTGAATATTCTCTCCGGTAGCGTTAGCTCTTTCTATCATATCTGCACAATCTCTCATAGATCCGGTATATAATCCGAATTCCCAAACATCAGAAAGAGATGATTCTGGTATTGCGTATTGCGTAAATGCTACTTGTTGTGCATCAAAACCAATGAATTGTTGTGTTACGATACCAGCTAATCTTCCGGCAGAAGCTACAATATTTCTGTGGGTTTGAGTTTGCATCGTAGGAGTTATAGCAACTAAGCTAACATTTTCGCCTCCTGGTCTTCCTGGATCTAAATTAGTGTCTCCGAAATCATCACATGATGATAATATAATACCTAGAAATACTGGAATTATAATTTTATAATATTTTTTCATTATTTTTTTTTTAGAATGATACTCTTATTGCTAATGAATAACTTTGTGTTTGCGGTTGGTTGAAGTAATCTAAACCAATCCCGTTTGAATCACCTGTAAGGTTAGTTTCAGGGTCAATACCAGGGTAATCTGTTTGTACCCATAAGTTTCTACCTGCAGCAGTAAGTGAGAAAGAATCTAGTCCTATTTTAGAGATAAGTTCCGTTGGCAATGAATATGTCAAAGCTACTTCTCTTAATTTAATGAAAGATCCATCATATACATAATCTTCAGATACACCGCCAAATCCATAACGCACCCATCTGTTAGCGCCGAGTCCTCCAGCAGGATCAGCATAGGCAACCGCTGTTGTGTTAGGTTGTCCATCAGATTGTCTTACGCCATCTACCACATACGATCCGTTTCTTAATTCACCAGTTGCTTTAGATACACCAAAGTAATCAAGAATTCCGCATGTACCACACCAAACATCTCCACCTTCACGGTAGTCAATAAGCGCAGTTAAACTAAGGTTCTTATAAGAGAATGTGTTTCTCAATCCTAAAGTGAAATCTGGGATTGGATCACCAATCACACCGCTTGTAGGGTCAGCAATAGCAAGGCCATCATCGTCAACTAATTGATTTCCATTTTCATCTCTCAACCATCTGCTACCGAAAATGGCACCATAGGATTCACCTGGAACGGCTCTAGAAGAGGTGGAAGTAAATCCATTTAGTAAAATTGGCTCAATACCATCAACTAACGATTCTACTACGTTTTCATATTTTGTAAAATTCACATTCAAGTCCCAGTTGAAATTTTCGCTTCTTACAGGATTTATTGTAGAAGAAATTTCCCATCCATTGTTAGAAATTACACCAGCGTTGATTGTTCTGTTAGTGTATCCTGTAGTTGCAGGTTGGCTAACTTGTATGATCTGATCTTTTGTTTCTTTATCATAGTAAGTAACATCTAAGGTTAATCTACTTTGGAAGAATTTAAACTCAGCACCAACTTCCCATTCCGTTGTCTCTTCAGGTCTTAATTCACTATTTCCAAGAAGACTAGATCTCTCAAAAGCAACACTTGAGAAAAGAGGGAAGACATTAGGGTCAATAAAACCATCACCACCTACAGAACCTGCTTGGTAGTAAGTGTTTGTAGCGAATGTGTCTGCGTCGTTTCCAGTTTTACCATAAGAACCACGTAACTTACCATAGTTGAACCATTGACTGTCATTTAGTAATTCAGAAAATACAAAACTTGTACCTATACTATAACTCTGAAAGCTATTATTGTCAGCTGGTAATGTAGAAGACCAGTCATTTCTAAATGATGCATTTGTAAATAGCATGTTGTCATATCCAAAAGTAACTTGACTCAAAAAGGCCTTAAGTTCTTTTTGATCAAATAATTCTAAATTAGTTTGCGAAGCAGAGTTAGAAACGTGGAAGAATCCAGGTATAGTTAATCCAAAACCGTCAGTTCTTCTAATATTGTTTCTTTTTCTATATTGATCAACACCTATAGTAGCGCCAAAACTGGTTTTCTCACCAAAGTCTTTGTTTACAATCGCAAGCAATTGTGTAGAGATATCTTCGTTACTTTCATCTCTCGTAATTACTTGACCATTAGAATCTGTAGCAGATCCTATGTCAATTCCTTGTAATCTAGAATCAGTAAATCTGTCATAACCATAAGTACCTCTAAACGTTAGCCAATCGGTAGCAGTGTATTCAAATTGTAAATTTCCTATAAATCTATTCACATCATCAAAAGAAGGGTTTTTTGCTACGGTCCAATATGGGTTATCGTAGATACCTGCCCTGTAGCTTCTCTGTGAGCCATCTGGAGCAACATAAGTAGACTCTGTACTTGCAGCTTCCCCAGCTGTTAGGCCGTTACCGTTGTCAAATGTAGGTGTCGTCCTAAGTAAACCAAGCATAATTCCTGAGATATTTGAACCACGTTGTACTCTACGTCCGCCAGAATTTACATATGTTCCGCTAGCTGAAAGTGTTAGTTTTTCGCTTAGATCGGCAGATATGTTTGCTCTAAAAGATTTTCTTCCAAATTTTTCTGTTGGAGATATACCGGTTTGGTCCATTTTACCTCCAGATACAAAATATTTAACAGATTCAGTTCCTCCACTTATAGATACGTTAAGGTCTGAAAGTATACCTGTTTTAAAGAAACTTAGGTTGTCATAAGCTTTAGCAGGGTTTCCATTTCCTGTTCCAGTAGGAACAAGTCTTCCATTAGTATCATATGGGTACGATGAATCTCCGTCAAATTCTAAAGAAGAGATTGCTGGTCCCCAGCTAAATCCTTCAAAGGTATCTGGACCTCTCCATGTACGAACACCTTCAACGGCTCTACCTTGGGCATATTCATTTTGTAATTCCGGAAAACTACTTGCTCTTGTAAAAGCAACATTAGAAGTTACAACAACTTTTGGCTTACCTGATTTACCTGACTTTGTGGTTATAAGAATAACACCATTAGCGGCTCTTAATCCGTAAAGTGTCTGTGCAGCTACACCTTTTAATATAGAAATAGATGCTATATCATTTTGATTAATATCTATTCCACGATTAGAGTTGTCCGTTCCTCCAGTGCCATTACCTGATGAGCTATTATCGATAGGAACTCCATCAATAACAAACAGAGGGCTGTTATTTCTATTAATTGAAGTACTACCACGAACTCTTATGTTTGCAGATGCTCCAACTGATCCTGATGAAGCTGTAACTTGAACACCCGCTGCCTTTGAAGAAAGAGCACTAGCGATATTGACTTCATTAGAGTTTTCAATTTGATCTGCTTCTACAGTTTGTACGGAATAAGATAACTCTCTAGGTTTAGATTTTATACCTAATGCTGTTACTACAACTTCCTGAAGTGCTTGGGCATCTTCAGTCATTTGTATGTTGATGATTGATGAGCTACCGATTAATTTTTGAGAGTCTTTCTGACCAACATAAGTGAATAAAAGATTTTGACCTGGGCTACCTTTAATAGTGTATAAGCCATCAAAATCTGTTTGAGTACCATTTGTTGTTCCAATTACGACAATGTTAACGCCGGGTAGTGGAAGACCGTCTTGATCTGTAACTGTACCCGAAATCGTCTTTTCTTGTGCAAATGTTAAATGCACAACAAACGCTAATAGAAGCGTAAGGATTCCATTTCCTTTTGTTTTCATTATTTTTATATTTGAATTAGTTACCGCTAAAATCTTAATTTATTGTTAATAAACCTAAATTTTTTAATAATTTTTTAAGAAAATAGCTGCTTCATGTTAATTCTTGCATAATATGTACTCTATTCTGTATTATCTCGTGCTATTTGGATAGATGTAGCTATCTATTTTTCTTTAAAATTTTGGTCAAATAAATTTGGATATTGGGATCGTAAATTGAATTAAATCAAATAAAAATGATTAACTATTTGAATTAATGGGAATTATTACTACATTTGCCGACCCTTAAAAAAGGGTAAGTTATATATATAGATACAATTATAGTATGCCAACAATTTCACAATTAGTAAGAAAAGGAAGGGCCACGATTACTAAGAAGAGTAAATCGGCTGCTTTGGATTCTTGTCCTCAGAGAAGAGGGGTTTGTACTCGTGTTTACACAACTACACCTAAAAAACCAAATTCTGCAATGCGTAAAGTAGCAAGGGTTAGGTTAACAAATGGTAAGGAAGTAAATGCATACATCCCTGGAGAAGGACATAATCTTCAAGAGCACTCGATAGTATTAGTAAGGGGCGGAAGAGTTAAGGATTTACCAGGTGTTAGGTATCATATCGTTAGAGGTGCTTTGGATACAGCAGGTGTTGCTGGAAGAACTCAACGTAGATCTAAGTATGGTGCTAAAAGACCTAAGAAGTAATCAAGCTTTAAACAGAAACAATGAGAAAAAAACAGGCTAAAAAGAGACCTCTTTTACCAGATCCAAGATTTAATGATCAGTTAGTGACGCGTTTTGTTAACATGATGATGTGGGATGGTAAGAAGTCTATAGCGTACAAAGTATTTTACGATGCTATTGATATCGTAGAGGAAAAGAAAACAGACGAAGAAAAAACTGCTCTAGAGATTTGGAAAGATGCTCTTTCTAATGTAATGCCTCATGTAGAGGTAAGAAGTAGAAGAGTTGGGGGTGCTACATTCCAAATTCCGATGCAGATTAGACCAGATAGAAAAATATCAACAGCTATGAAGTGGTTAATTAGTTATGCTCGTAAGAGAAACGAGAAAGCTATGTCACAAAAATTAGCTGGTGAAATTTTAGCAGCTGCGAAAGAAGAGGGTGCTGCAGTCAAGAAAAGAACAGATACTCACAAAATGGCAGAAGCTAATAAAGCTTTCTCTCACTTTAGATTTTAATTATCAGAAATGTCAAGAGATTTAAAATTTACTAGAAATATAGGTATTGCTGCTCATATTGATGCGGGGAAAACAACTACTACTGAACGTATATTGTTTTATACGGGTGTAAGTCATAAAATTGGAGAAGTGCATGATGGTGCTGCTACAATGGACTGGATGGAGCAGGAGCAGGAGCGTGGTATAACTATTACCTCTGCAGCTACAACATGTACGTGGAATTTCCCGATGAAAAATGGGGAGAAAATTGATGAAACTAAGCCGTATCATTTTAATATTATTGATACTCCTGGCCACGTTGATTTTACGGTTGAAGTAAACCGTTCTTTGCGTGTGCTTGATGGTTTGGTTTTCTTGTTTAGTGCAGTTGATGGTGTAGAGCCTCAGTCTGAAACTAACTGGAGACTTGCTGATAATTACAAAGTTCCAAGAATGGGCTTTGTGAATAAAATGGATAGACAGGGTTCTAACTTCTTGATGGTTTGTAAGCAAATTAAAGAGATGTTGAAATCTAATGCTGTTCCAATAGTTTTACCAATAGGTGATGAGGCTGACTTTAGAGGTGTTGTTGATTTGGTTAAGAATAGAGCTATTGTATGGCATGAAGATAACTTTGGGGCAACTTTTGATGTAGTTGATATTCCTGAAGAAATGAAAGCAGAAGTTAGAGAGTATAGAGCTAACTTGATTGAGGCTGTTGCTGAGTATGATGATACTTTGATGGAGAAATTCTTTGAAGATGAAAATTCTATTACTGAGGATGAAGTGCATGCTGCTTTAAGAGCTGCAGTTATGGATATGAGTATCATACCTATGATTTGTGGTTCATCATTTAAAAATAAAGGTGTTCAGTTTTTATTAGATGCTGTTTGTCGTTACTTGCCTTCTCCGTTGGATAAGGATGCAATTACGGGTACAGATCCTGATACTGAATTGCCAATTACTAGAAAGCCGGATGTAAAGGAGCCGTTTGCTGCCTTGGCTTTTAAAATTGCAACTGATCCTTTTGTGGGTCGTTTAGCATTCTTTAGAGCGTATTCTGGTAGATTAGATGCTGGTTCTTATGTGTTGAATAATCGTTCAGGTAATAAGGAGCGTATTTCTAGAATATACCAAATGCATGCTAACAAGCAAAATGCAATTGATTATATCGAAGCTGGAGATATAGGTGCTGCTGTAGGTTTTAAGGATATTAAAACTGGTGATACGTTATCTTCTGAGAAACATCCTATTGTTTTGGAGAGTATGGACTTCCCTGATCCAGTTATTGGTATTGCGGTAGAGCCTAAAACCAAGGCAGATGTTGATAAGTTAGGAATGGCTTTGGCTAAACTTTCTGAGGAAGATCCTACATTTACAGCTAGAACAGATGAGGCTTCTGGTCAGACAATTATATCAGGAATGGGTGAGCTTCACTTAGATATTATTGTAGATCGTTTAAGACGTGAATTTAAAGTTGAAGTTAATCAAGGTCAACCTCAAGTTGAGTACAAAGAGGCTTTAACTAAAACCGCTGGTCATAGAGAAACTTATAAAAAGCAATCTGGTGGTCGTGGTAAGTTTGGTGATATTGTATTTGAGATGGGTCCTGCTGATGATGATTTCGAAGGAACTGGTTTACAGTTTGTTGATCAAATCAAAGGGGGGCGTATTCCAAAAGAATTTATTCCTTCGGTTCAAAAAGGTTTTACAGCTGCAATGAAGGCGGGTCCTCTAGCAGGTTATGAAATGGATCGTATGAAAGTTGTTTTGACGGATGGATCTTTCCACCCTGTGGATTCTGATGCATTATCTTTTGAATTAGCTGCAAAAATGGGTTATAAAGCTGCTGGTAAAGCTGCTGGAGCCGTAATTATGGAGCCTATTATGAAAATTGAAGCTTTAACACCTGAAGAAAACATGGGTGATATTGTTGGAGATTTAAACAGAAGAAGAGGTACTATTACTAATATGAGTGATAGAGCTGGTGCTAAAGTGATAAAAGGTGAAGTTCCATTATCGGAAATGTTTGGTTACGTTACGGCGTTAAGAACAATGTCTTCTGGTAGAGCGACATCAACAATGGAATTTTCACATTATGCGGAGACACCTTCAAATATTTCTGAAGAGGTAATCAAAGCAGCAAAAGGTTTAACCGCTTAATTTTACGAAAATGAGTCAAAAAATTAGAATAAAACTAAAATCATACGACTATAATTTAGTGGATAAGTCTGCTGAAAAAATAGTTAAAACTGTAAAGACTACAGGAGCTGTTGTTACTGGTCCAATTCCATTACCAACACATAAGAAAATATTTACTGTATTGCGTTCTCCTCACGTTAACAAAAAGTCGAGAGAGCAATTTCAATTAAGTTCTTATAAGAGGCTTCTTGATATTTATAGTTCTTCTTCAAAAACAATTGACGCTTTAATGAAATTAGAGTTGCCAAGTGGTGTTGAAGTAGAGATAAAAGTATAATTATACTTGTAAGCAATTTGTATTGCGAGTAACATGTCCCGAGCGTTTCGCGAAGGAAAAACGGAAAAATAAAATCAGGGTCGATTTATTTTGACCCTTTTTTTCAGTTCAAAATTGAGAGTTAATAAAAGTAAATACTAATTAATTAAATTAAATATGTCTGGGTTAATAGGAAAGAAAGTAGGCATGACTAGTATTTTCGATGAAAATGGAAAGAATATTCCATGTACAGTAATCGAACTAGGTCCATGTGTAGTTACCCAAGTCAGAACCGAAGAGGTAGACGGGTATAGTGCCCTTCAATTAGGTTTCGATGACAAGGCAGAAAAACGTGCTAATAAGGCTGAATCAGGTCATTTTAAAAAAGCAGGTGTTTCTCCTAAGAAAAAAGTCGTTGAATTCCGTGATTTTGAAGGTGATTACAAATTAGGAGACACTATTGGTGTTGATTTATTTGTAGAAGGTGAATTTGTAGATGCTATTGGTATCTCAAAAGGAAAAGGTTTTCAGGGTGTTGTTAAGAGACATGGCTTTGCCGGTGTTGGACAAGCAACTCACGGTCAACATAACAGACTAAGAGCTCCTGGTTCTGTAGGTGCTGCTTCTTATCCTGCGAGAGTATTCAAGGGTATGAAGATGGCCGGAAGAATGGGTACTGATAAAGTAACTGTTCAAAACCTAAAGGTTTTAAAAGTAGTTCCAGAAAAAAATCTTTTAGTATTAAAAGGTTGTGTGCCTGGTCATAAGAACGCTTACGTAACTATTGAGAAGTAATGAAGGTAGCAGTTTTAGATATTAAAGGAAAAGAAACAGGTAGAAGCATAGAGCTTTCTGATGCTGTTTACGGTATAGAGCCAAATAAGCATGCTGTTTATTTAGACGTTAAACAATATTTAGCGCACCAGAGACAAGGTACGCATAAGTCTAAAGAAAGAGCTGAAATAGCTGGTAGTACAAGAAAAATAAAGAAACAAAAGGGAACAGGTACTGCTCGTGCGGGTAGTATTAAATCTCCAGTTTTTAGAGGTGGTGGTCGTATTTTTGGCCCAAGACCAAAAGATTATAAGCAAAAATTAAATAAGAATTTAAAACGTTTAGCTAGAAAATCTGCTTTAAGTATCAAGTCAAGTGAAAAAGCGATTTTAGTAGTTGAGGATTTTAATTTTGATGCTCCAAAAACAAAAGATTTTAAGAATGTTTTGAAGTCATTAGGCTTGGAAAATAAAAAATCTTTATTTGTGTTGGGTGATTCAAATAATAATGTATATTTGTCGTCACGCAATTTGAAAGGGTCTGAAGTTGTAACTAACTCAGATTTAAGCACTTATAAAATTTTAAATGCTAATAATATTGTGCTTCTAGAAGGTTCTTTAGAAGGAATTGAGTCTAACTTAACTAAACAATAAGAACATGAGTGTGTTGATAAAGCCAATTATAACAGAAAAAATGACTTCAGATAGTGAGTTGTACAATCGTTATGGCTTCATTGTAAACCCTAAGGCGAACAAGCTTCAGATTAAAGAAGCTGTTGAATCTACTTACGGAGTTTCAGTTGAGAAAGTTAGAACTATGAATTACGGGCCTTCAAGAAAGACTCGTTACACGAAAACCGGAGTGCAACATGGTAAATCTAATGCTTATAAGAAAGCAATAGTACAGGTTTCTGAAGGGGATATAATCGATTATTACAGTAATCTATAATTAAGACTAAAGACAAAAAATGTCAGTTAGAAAATTAAAACCAATCACTCCAGGACAGCGTTTTAGAGTAGTAAACGGATTCGACGCGATTACTACTGATAAGCCGGAGAAGAGCTTGCTTGCTCCGTTAAAAAAGTCCGGAGGTAGAAACAGTCAAGGAAAGATGACTATCCAGCACAGAGGTGGTGGTCATAAGAGAAGGTATCGTTTGATAGATTTCAAAAGAGACAAGCAAGGAGTTGCTGGTGTCATTGATTCTATTCAGTATGATCCTAATAGAACAGCATTCGTAGCTTTAGTTAATTATGCTGATGGAGAGAAAAGATACGTAATAGCACAAAACGGAATGCAAGTGGGTCAGGAGATTTCTTCTGGTGCAGATGCCACTCCTGAAATTGGAAATGCACTTCCTTTAAGTGCTATTCCTTTAGGTACTATTATTTCTTGTATAGAACTACGTCCAGGACAAGGTGCTGTTATGGCAAGAAGTGCTGGTACATTTGCTCAATTAATGGCTAGAGATGGTAAGTTTGCTACGGTAAAACTTCCTTCGGGTGAAACTAGATTGATTCTAGTTTTATGTTTAGCTACAATTGGGGCGGTATCTAATTCTGATCATCAATTACTTGTTTCTGGTAAAGCCGGTAGAAGTAGATGGTTAGGTAGAAGACCAAGAACAAGACCGGTTGCAATGAACCCTGTCGATCACCCAATGGGTGGTGGTGAAGGTAGAGCTTCAGGTGGTCACCCAAGATCTAAGAACGGTATACCTGCTAAAGGTTATAGAACTCGTTCTAAGACTAAGGCTACAAATAGATATATATTAGAACGTAGAAAGAAATAAAAAGTAGAAAGAAATGGCACGTTCACTAAAAAAAGGACCTTACGTTCACTTTAGTTTAGAAAAGAAAGTTCAACAGAATATAGATTCTGGTAAAAAGACTGTAGTTAAGACTTGGTCAAGAGCTTCAATGATAACACCAGATTTCGTTGGTCAAACTATCGCTGTTCATAATGGTAGACAATTTGTTCCTGTATATGTTACAGAGAATATGGTTGGTCATAAATTAGGAGAATTTTCACCAACTAGATCTTTTAGAGGTCATGGTGGTTCGAAAAATAAAGGAAAAAAGTAAGCTATGGGAGTTCGTAAAAAACAAATGGCCGAAAGAATAAAGGCAGAGAAAAAGCAAATTGCTTTTGCGAAATTGAATAATTGTCCAACTTCACCAAGAAAGATGCGTTTAGTAGCTGATTTGGTAAGAGGGGTTCAAGTGGAAAAAGCACTGGCAATTTTAAAATTCAATTCTAAAGAAGCTTCTCGTAAATTAGAGAAATTGCTTTTATCAGCTATTGCAAACTGGCAGGCTAAAAATGAAGATGCTAGTATAGAAGATGCTGACCTTTTTATTAAAGAGATAAGAGTTGATGGTGGCGCTATGTTGAAAAGACTTCGACCGGCACCTCAAGGTAGAGCACACAGAATTAGAAAACGTTCCAATCACGTAACATTAGTGTTGGATTCTAACAATAATGTACAAAGCTAGGTATGGGACAAAAGACAAATCCAATCGGAATTCGTTTAGGCATCATTAGAGGATGGGAGTCTAACTGGTATGGTGGAAATGATTACGGTGATAAATTGGCCGAAGACAACAAGATTAGAAAATATGTTCATGCTCGTTTAGCGAAAGCTAGTGTATCAAGAGTTATTATTGAGCGTACTTTGAAACTTATCACTATTACTATTACAACTGCAAGACCTGGTATTATTATCGGTAAAGGTGGTCAGGAAGTAGATAAGTTGAAAGAGGAGCTTAAGAAAATTACTGATAAAGAGGTTCAGATCAATATATTTGAAATTAAAAGACCTGAGTTAGATGCAAATCTTGTAGCGGCTAGTGTTGCTCGTCAAATTGAAAATAGAATTTCATTTAGAAGAGCAATAAAAATGGCAATTGCTGCAGCGATGCGTATGAATGCTGAAGGTATTAAAATTCAAATTTCTGGACGTTTAAATGGAGCGGAAATGGCTCGTTCTGAATCTTATAAAGATGGAAGAATACCATTATCGACTTTTAGAGCAGATATCGACTATGCTTTACATGAAGCGCATACTACTTATGGAAGATTAGGTATTAAGGTGTGGATTATGAAAGGTGAGGTTTATGGTAAAAGAGATTTATCTCCTTTAGTTGGTATGGAAAAAAGCCAAGGTGCAAAAGGTGGTAAGCAAGATGGTAACAAGAAACCACGTCGTAGAAAGTAATTTTTAAAGAAGTAGAAAAATGTTACAACCTAAAAGAACCAAGTTTCGTAAGACACAGAAGGGTAGAATGAAAGGGATCTCTGGAAGAGGTCATCAGCTTTCAAATGGTATGTTCGGTATAAAATCTTTAGATACAAGTTTTATTACATCAAGACAGATAGAAGCGGCGCGTATTGCTGCTACTAGATATATGAAAAGAGAGGGGCAAATGTGGATTAAAATATTTCCAGATAAGCCTATTACCAAAAAGCCTCTAGAGGTTCGTATGGGTAAAGGTAAAGGTGCTCCTGAATATTTTGTTGCTGTGGTTTTACCTGGTAGGATTATGTTCGAAATCGCTGGGGTGTCTCAGGAGATTGCTAAAGAGGCGTTACGTCTTGCGGCACAGAAATTACCTGTTAAAACAAAGTTTATTGTTGCTAGAGATTATTCAGCTTAATTTTTAATTGTAAGGAATTATGAAACAATCAGAAGTAAAGGAATTATCTGTTGAGGAGTTAGGCTCTAAATTAGCTGAGGCTAAGAAGCAACATTCAGATTTGAAAATAGCGCATAGCGTTACTCCGTTGGAAAACCCGCTTCAAATAAGAAAAGCGAGAAGAACAGTGGCTAGAATAGCGACAGAATTAACTAAAAGGGATAACCAATAACTGGTTCTGCTTTATGGAAAAAAGAAACTTAAGAAAAGAGAGAGTAGGAGTTGTTACTAGCAACAAAATGGAGAAATCAATTGTGATTTCAGAAGTTAAGCGAGTAAAACACCCTATGTACGGAAAGTTCGTATTAAGAACTAAAAAATATGTTGCACACGATGAGGCAAATGATTGCAATATTGGTGATACGGTAAGGATAATGGAAACACGTCCTTTAAGTAAAACTAAATGTTGGAGATTGGTTGAAATCATTGAAAGAGCTAAATAATTATGTTACAGCAAGAATCAAGATTAAAGGTAGCTGACAATACTGGGGCAAAAGAAGTTTTGACCATTAGAGTGTTAGGTGGTACAAAAAGAAGATATGCTTCTGTAGGAGATAAAATAGTAGTAGCTGTTAAAGAAGCTACTCCTAATGGTACTATTAAAAAAGGTGCTGTTTCTACTGCAGTAGTAGTTAGAACTAAAAAGGAAGTAAGAAGACAAGATGGTTCTTACATTCGTTTTGATGATAACGCCTGTGTTCTTTTAAATCCAACTGGAGAAATGAGAGGTACACGTGTTTTTGGACCTGTAGCTAGAGAACTTCGTGATAAGCAATTCATGAAAATTGTATCATTAGCTCCAGAGGTGCTATAACATTTAGAAACAGATGAAAAAGCTAAAAATAAAAGTAGGAGATATCGTAAGAATCGTAGCTGGAGACCATAAAGGTGTAGAAGGTAAGATTATGAAGATTGATTTTGATAAGAACAAGGCGATTGTTGAAGGTGCTAATATGGTGTCTAAGCATGAAAAGCCGAGTGCTAAAAATCCTCAAGGTGGTATCGTAAAGAAAGAGGCACTTTTACACATTTCTAATTTAGCATTGATTGATGCTAAATCTGGTAGCACTACGAGAGTAGGTTACGATGTTAGAGATGGGAAAAAAGTAAGAGTCTCTAAAAAATCTAATGAAGTAATATAGTTATGGCTTACGTTACAAGGTTAAAAACAGAATACAATGAGCGCATTATTGGCGCTCTTAAAGAAGAGTTTGGGTATAAGAACGTTATGCAAGTTCCTAAGCTAGAGAAGATAGTTGTTAGTAGAGGTGTTGGTGCAGCTGTAGCAGATAAGAAGTTAATCGACCATGCGGTTGATGAATTAACTACAATTACTGGTCAGAAGTCTGTAGCGACTATTTCTAAGAAGGATGTTGCTTCTTTTAAGCTTAGAAAAGGGATGCCAATCGGTTGTAAGGTTACTTTAAGAGGTGAAAGAATGTTCGAATTTCTTGATCGTTTAGTTACTAGTGCGCTTCCAAGAGTTAGAGATTTCCAAGGAATTAAGGCTACTGGCTTTGATGGACGTGGTAATTATAACCTAGGTGTTACAGAGCAAATTATTTTTCCTGAGATAAATATTGATAAAATTAATAGAATCAACGGAATGGATATTACCTTTGTAACTTCTGCACAAACAGATAAAGAGGCGAAATCATTATTAACTCAATTGGGACTACCTTTTAAAAAGAATTAAGATGGCTAAAGAATCGATGAAAGCCCGCGAGGTTAAAAGAGAGAAAACTGTAGCAAAGTATGCTGAGAAGAGAAAAGCTTTGAAAGAAGCTGGTGACTACGAAGGCCTACAGAAACTGCCTAGAAATGCTAATCCCGTACGTTTGCATAATAGATGTAAGCTTACAGGTAGACCTAGAGGGTACATGAGAACATTCGGTGTTTCGCGTGTAACTTTTAGAGAAATGGCAAATGCAGGGTTAATACCAGGTGTTAAAAAGGCTAGCTGGTAATCAATTTAAATATTAACTGGTATCAGGTTTAGCGCTTTGCTAAAAACCGATACTGCAAATTAGTACATATGGTAACAGATCCAATTTCGGATTACTTAACAAGAATTAGAAACGCGAGTAGCGCTGGGCACAGAGTTGTCGAGATTCCTGCTTCTAATTTAAAAAAAGAAATGACTAAAATATTGTTCGAACAAGGATATATTTTAAGTTATAAGTTTGAACCAAACAAGGTTCAAGGCACAGTGAAAATAGCTTTGAAGTATGATAAGCTAACTAAAGAGCCTGTGATAAAAAAAATTATGCGTATAAGTAAACCAGGTCTACGTAAGTATGCTGGTTCTACTGATTTACCAAGAGTACTTAACGGATTGGGTATTGCTATCGTTTCAACTTCACATGGGGTTATGACGAGTAAGCAAGCTAAGCTAGAAAAAGTTGGTGGTGAAGTATTATGTTACGTTTATTAATACTATAAAGATTTAAGAAATGTCTAGAATAGGTAATAATCCAGTTGCGATACCTCAAGGAGTAACCGTTGAGATAAAAGAGAATTTAATTACCGTAAAAGGTAAGTTGGGTGAGTTAACTCAAGAATATAGCGCTGTTGAAGTTAAAGTTGAAGATGATCAAGTTTTTGTAACTAGATCTTCAGATACTAAAGAGCATAAAGCTAAGCATGGTCTTTACAGATCTTTGATTAACAATATGATCGATGGTGTATCAAAAGGATGGACTAAAGAATTGGAACTTGTAGGTGTAGGTTATAGAGCAAGTAACCAAGGTCAAAGATTAGATTTGGCTTTAGGTTTTTCTCATAACATAGTTTTAGATTTGGCTCCAGAAGTTTCAATCGAAACTGTATCTGAAAAAGGTAAAAATCCAATTATTAAGTTAACGTCTTTTGACAAACAATTAGTTGGTCAAGTGGCTGCTAAAATAAGATCTTTCCGTAGACCAGAGCCGTACAAAGGAAAAGGTGTTAAGTTTGTTGGAGAACAATTAAGAAGAAAAGCTGGTAAGTCAGCATAATAAGTAGAATTATGGGATTATCAAAGACTGAAAGAAGACAGCGAATTAAAAGAAGAATACGTAAAGTTTCTTTTGGTACTGCTGCAAGACCGAGATTATCGGTTTTTAGAAGTAACAAAGAAATTTATGTACAAGTTATAGATGATAACAGTGGGGTAACTTTGGTTGCAGCATCTTCTAGAGATAAGGAAATTGCTGACGTTAAAGGAACTAAAACTGAAATAGCTAGCTTAGTAGGTAAAACTATTGCAGAAAAAGCAAAAAAAGCTGGTGTTGAGACAGTAGCTTTTGATAGAGGTGGTTGTTTATATCACGGTAGAGTAAAATCATTAGCTGAAGGAGCTAGAGAAGCAGGACTTAAATTCTAAATATATATGTACCAGAAATACAAAAACGTAGAAATTGTAAAACCAGGAGGTCTTGATTTAAAAGATCGTTTAGTTGGTGTACAAAGAGTTACTAAAGTAACAAAAGGTGGTAGAGCATTTGGTTTCTCTGCTATCGTTGTTGTTGGTGACGAAAATGGCGTAGTTGGTCAAGGTTTAGGTAAGTCTAAAGAAGTTGCTACTGCTATTTCTAAAGCTATTGATGACGCTAAGAAAAATTTGATTAGAATTCCTTTAATTAAAGGAACAATACCTCACGAACAAAAAGGTAAATTTGGTGGAGCAAGGGTTTATATCCAACCTGCATCTCATGGTACTGGTGTAATTGCTGGGGGTGCTGTAAGAGCGGTACTTGAAGCAGTTGGGGTTCATGATGTATTATCAAAATCTCAGGGGTCTTCAAACCCACACAACGTTGTTAAGGCTACTTTTGATGCTTTATTGCAAATAAGAGATGCTAAGACGGTTGCTACACAAAGAGGAATTTCTCTTGAAAAAGTTTTTAAGGGATAAATTAAGGTATTATGGCAAAAGTTAAAGTTACACAAGTTAAGAGTGGTATTAAAAAACCTCTTAGACAGAAAAAAACTCTTGAAGCACTTGGTTTAAGAAAATTAGGTCAAGTTGTAGAACATGAGAATACTCCTAGTATTATGGGTATGATAGCTAAAGTTAATCACTTAGTTTCAACTGAGGAAGCTTAAAAAAATATAAAGATGAATTTAAATAGTTTAAAACCAGCTGAAGGCGCTGTTCACCGTGCAGGTAAAATTGTAGGACGTGGACAAGGTACTGGAAAAGGTGGTACTGCCACTAGAGGTCACAAAGGTGCTAAATCTAGATCTGGATATTCTAAAAAGATAGGTTTTGAAGGTGGGCAAATGCCACTTCAAAGACGTGTTCCTAAATTTGGTTTTACAAATATCAATAGAAAGGAATACGCTGGTATTAATTTAGATAAGTTGCAATTACTTGTAGATAATGGTATCGCTAAAGATGCTATTAATTTAGATGTATTGGTTCAAAATAGATTAGCCGGAAAATCTGATTTAGTAAAAATATTAGGTGGAGGTGAATTAAAAGCTTCTCTTAAAATATCAGCACATAAATTTACTGCTACTGCTAAAGCGGCTATAGAAGCTGCTGGTGGCGAAGCAATAAGTTTATAAGAAATACACTATGAAGAAATTTTTCGAGACATTATCTAATATTTGGAAGATTGAAGAGTTAAAAGGTAGAATCCTTGTTACTCTTGGTTTATTGTTAGTATACAGATTCGGGGCGCAAATTGCGCTCCCGGGTATTGATACGACACAACTAGGAGCCTTAACTTCTGGTACTGAAAACGGAATCTTTGGAATATTAAATGCTTTCACAGGGGGTGCTTTTGCAAAAGCCTCTGTTTTTGCATTGGGTATTATGCCTTATATCTCTGCTTCTATTGTAGTGCAATTAATGGGAATAGCTATTCCTTACTTGCAGAAACTGCAGAAAGAAGGTGAAAGTGGAAGAAAGACGATCAATCAAATTACAAGATGGTTAACTATCGGTATTTGTATCTTACAGGCTCCAACTTATTTATTAGGTTTAAGTCAGTTTGGTGTACCGGATAGTGCTTTCGTACTTGGTAAAGGTTTAGATTTCATGATACCTGCAGTTATTATTTTAGTAACTGGTACTGTGTTTGCAATGTGGTTAGGGGAGAAAATTACGGATAGAGGTATCGGTAATGGTATTTCTTTATTAATTATGATTGGTATTATTGCTACATTACCTCAAGCCTTTGCTCAAGAAGCTATTTCTAGATGGGAAGGAACAGGAGGTCCAATGTTAGTTTTAATTGAAGTTATTATCTGGTTTGTGGTTATCTTGCTAAGTGTTTTATTAGTAATGGCTACTAGACAAATACCAGTGCAGTATGCTCGTAGATCTGCTTCTGGTGGATATGAGAAAGATGCAATGGGAACTAGACAGTATATTCCATTAAAGCTTAATGCTTCTGGTGTTATGCCTATAATCTTTGCGCAAGCAATTATGTTTGCTCCTGGATTAATCGGAAAGACATTTAATGAAACAGCATGGGGGCAATGGATGGAAGTTCAATTCCAAGATATTTTTGGATTGGCTTACAATTTGTTATTTGCATTTTTAATCATTGTATTCACATATTTCTATACTGCAATTACAGTTCCTACAAATAAAATGGCTGATGACTTAAAAAGAAGCGGCGGTTTTATCCCTGGAATTAGGCCTGGAGCAGAAACTGGTGATTTTTTAGATAAGATTATGTCTTTAATTACGTTACCAGGATCTATTTTCTTAGCTTTGCTGGCTGTATTGCCTGCAATAGTAGTTAAGTTGATGGATGTTCAACCAGGTTGGGCCATGTTTTATGGTGGTACATCACTATTAATTATGGTTGGTGTTGCAATAGATACAGTACAACAAGTTAATTCGTATTTATTAAATCGTCATTATGATGGGTTAATGAAGACAGGTAAAAATAGAAAGGTAGCGTAAGTTATGGCTAAGCAATCAGCAATAGAGCAAGACGGTAGCATAATTGAAGCATTATCAAATGCAATGTTTCGTGTAGAGTTAGAAAATGGACATGTCGTGACAGCCCATATCTCAGGCAAGATGCGTATGCATTATATAAAATTACTTCCAGGTGATAAGGTAAAATTAGAAATGAGTCCTTATGATTTGAGTAAAGCAAGAATTACATATAGATATTAAGATAATAGGATGAAAGTTAGAGCATCATTAAAGAAAAGAAGTGCCGACTGCAAAATTGTTCGCAGAAAAGGTAGATTGTACGTAATAAACAAAAAGAATCCTAGATTTAAACAAAGACAAGGGTAGTTATGGCAAGAATTGCAGGTGTTGATATACCAAAACAGAAAAGAGGGGTAATTGCTCTTACTTATATCTTCGGAGTAGGTAATAGTAGAGCTAAAGAAATTTTAGCTAATGCCCAAGTAAGTGAAGATACAAAGGTGTCGGATTGGAACGATGATGAAATCAGTCGTATTCGTGAGGCAGTTGCTGCTTTCACTATCGAGGGTGAACTTCGTTCTGAGACTCAATTAAACATTAAGCGTTTAATGGACATTGGTTGTTACAGAGGTATTCGTCATAGATCAGGTCTTCCATTAAGAGGGCAGAGAACGAAGAATAATTCTAGAACTAGAAAAGGTAAGAGAAAAACTGTTGCAAATAAGAAAAAAGCAACTAAATAAAAATTAGACAGTAGTCATTAGTATTTGGACGTTAGAAGAATCTGTTTGAAATCGAAAGGTTTAGGATTCCAATAACTCAGAACTAACAACTAGAAACTTAAAAATATGGCAAAGTCAAATACAAAAGTTGCAAAGAAACGTAAGGTTATTGTAGAATCTGTTGGTGAAGCTCACGTAACAGCATCTTTCAATAACATTATTATTTCTTTGACAAATAAAAAAGGTGACGTTATTTCTTGGTCGTCTGCAGGTAAAATGGGCTTCAGAGGTTCTAAAAAGAACACTCCTTACGCAGCTCAAGTTGCTTCTGAAGATTGTGCTAAAGTTGCACATGAAGCAGGATTAAGAAAAGTAAAAGTTTACGTTAAAGGACCAGGAAATGGTAGAGAATCTGCAATAAGATCTTTACATAATGCTGGTATTGAAGTTACAGAAATTATTGATGTAACTCCAATTCCACATAATGGTTGTAGACCACCAAAAAGAAGAAGAGTTTAATTATAATTACTAATAGTCCTTTTAAAATAGGATATTTCACGGAAAGTATTGATACGATTATCGAAGGATAAGCCTTAATTCATAATTATACTTTCAAACAACAAGAAGATGGCAAGATATATAGGACCAAAAACTAAAATTGCTCGTAAATTTGGCGAAGCAATATTCGGAGATGATAAATCTTTTGAAAAAAGAAATTTCCCTCCAGGGCAACACGGAAACGCTAGACGTCGTGGAAAAAAATCTGAATATGCTGTTCAGTTAATGGAAAAGCAAAAAGCTAAGTACACTTACGGTATATTAGAGAAACAATTTAGAAACATTTTCGCAACTGCAAAGAGAAAAGAAGGTGTTACTGGTGAAATTTTACTTCAATTATGTGAATGTCGTTTAGATAACGTTGTTTTCAGAATGGGAGTTTCTAACTCTAGAAGTGGAGCGAGACAATTAGTATCACACAGACACATTACTGTTAACGGAGAGTTAGTAAATATCCCTTCGTATTCTTTAAAAGCAGGTGATGTTGTTGGTGTTAGAGAAAAGTCTAAATCAATTTCTACAATACAAGATTCGTTAGCTGCTAACAGTAGTGTTTACGAATGGATGACTTGGAATACTGAAAAAATGGAAGGTACTTTTGTTGCTGTTCCTGAAAGACTTCAAATTCCAGAGAATATCAAAGAACAATTAATCGTCGAGTTATACTCTAAATAAACAACACTGATCCAATTATGGCATTATTTAATTTTCAAAAACCCGATAAAGTTATAATGATTGATTCGACAGATTTCGAAGGGAAGTTTGAATTCCGCCCTTTGGAACCTGGTTATGGATTGACTGTTGGAAATGCTTTAAGAAGAGTATTATTATCTTCTTTAGAAGGTTTTGCAATTACCTCTATTCGCGTAGATAAAGTAGAGCATGAATTCTCTGTTATATCTGGTATCGTAGAAGATGTAACTGAAATTATTCTAAACCTTAAGCAAGTTCGTTTTAAAAGACAAATTGAAGATGTAGATTCTGAAACTGTTTCTGTTTCTGTTAGTGGTAAAAATCAACTTACAGCAGGTGACTTTCAAAAATTTATTTCTGGATTTCAAGTACTTAATCCTGATCTAGTAATCTGTAATATGGATGCTAAAGTTAACTTCAATATGGAGTTAGTTATTGAAAAGGGTAGAGGTTATGTTCCTGCAGAGGAAAATAAGAAATCTGGTGCTCCAATTGGTACGATTGCTATTGATTCTATCTTTACACCTATTAAGAATGTAAAATATAGTATTGAGAACTTTCGTGTAGAACAAAAGACCGATTACGAAAAACTAGTTTTCGAGATTGAATCTGACGGTTCTATAGCTCCAAAAGATGCTTTAACAGAAGGTGCTAAGGTTTTAATACATCACTTTATGTTATTCTCTGATGAGCGTATCACTCTAGAAGCTGACGAAATTGCACAAACTGAAACTTATGACGAAGAGTCCCTACACATGCGTCAGTTATTAAAAACAAAATTAGTAGATATGGATCTTTCGGTTCGTGCTCTAAATTGTTTGAAAGCTGCGGAAGTAGATACTTTAGGAGACTTAGTTTCTTTTAATAAAAATGATTTAATGAAGTTTAGAAACTTTGGTAAAAAATCATTAACAGAGCTAGAAGAACTTGTAATCAATAAAGGTTTAAGTTTCGGTATGGATCTGTCAAAATATAAATTAGATAAAGATTAATTTTACTTCTGTTGGAAGAGAAAATCTCGGATAAGGAAGAAAATAGAACAAAGTAATGAGACACGGTAAAAAAGTTAATCACTTAGGTAGAAAGAAAGCCCATAGAGTTGCAATGCTTGCAAATATGGCTTGTTCTCTTATCGAACACAAAAGAATAAATACAACTGTTGCTAAGGCAAAAGCTTTAAAGCAGTTTGTTGAGCCATTAATCACTAAGGCTAAGACTGAAAATAATCAGACTACTGAGAAAGGAACACACAATAGACGTGTTGTTTTCAAAAACCTTAGAGATAAATATGCTGTAACTGAATTATTCAGTACGGTAGCAGAAAAGATAGCTGACCGTCCAGGTGGTTATACTAGAATTATTAAGTTAGGTACTCGTTTAGGAGATAACGCTGATATGGCGATGATCGAGTTGGTAGATTTTAATGAGCTTTACAATGCTTCTAAAACTCCAGCGAAGAAAACTACTAGAAGAGGAAAGGCTAAGAAATCAGATGCTCCGGCGGCTGAGGCTTCTCAAGAAACTAATCAACCAGAAAGTTCAGAAGAATAGGATGGTTTATAAGTATTAATATTAGAAAAGGATAAGTTGAAAAGCTTATCCTTTTTTTTGTGTTATTTTGTAAAATATTTAATATAATTCCTAAAAATGAAGTATCAAACTAGAAAAAAAGCTCTTATTTTATTGTCTGATGGAACTATTTTTTATGGTAAAGCAGTAGGTGATAAAGAGGGAACAGCATTCGGGGAAGTGTGTTTTAACACTGGAATGACGGGATATCAAGAAATATTTACTGATCCATCTTATTTTGGTCAATTAATGGTTACGACTAATGCCCACATTGGGAATTACGGTACCAATTCTGAAGAAATTGAATCGGATAGTGTAAAAATATCTGGCTTAATTTGTAAAAACTTTAGCTATACTTTTTCTAGAGCTATAGCAGACCAAAGTTTAGAAGAATTTTTAGATAAAAATAAATTATTTGCCATCTCAGATGTAGATACGCGCGCGCTTGTGAGTTACATCCGTGATAATGGAGCACAGAATGCAGTTATCTCTACAGAGGTGGATAATATTGAAAGTCTAAAGGAGCAATTGAAAAACATTCCTAGTATGGAAGGATTAGAATTGGCCTCTAAAGTATCTACTAAAGAACCTTATTTCTATGGCGATGAGAATGCACCGATAAAAATATCAGCCTTAGATATTGGGATCAAAAAGAATATTCTTAGAAACTTGGCAAAAAGAGGTGCTTATATAAAAGTATATCCATACAATACTTCTTTTAAAGAAATGCAAGATTTTGAGCCAGATGGATATTTCATTTCTAACGGCCCAGGTGATCCTGAGCCCCTGACAGATGCGATTCAAACAGCTAAAGATATCATAGCAAACGATGAAACTTTGTTCGGAATATGTTTAGGGCATCAAGTTATTGCCTTGGCTAATGGGATTTCTACCTATAAAATGCATAACGGTCATAGGGGAATTAACCACCCTGTAATGAATTTAATTACAGGTAAGGGGGAAATTACATCTCAGAATCATGGTTTCGCTATCAATAGGGAAGAAACAGAGGCTAATACAGCTATAGATATTACCCATGTGCATCTCAACGATAAAACTGTAGCGGGAATTAAAATGAATGCTAAGAATGTATTTTCTGTTCAATATCATCCAGAGGCGAGTCCTGGGCCTCATGATGCAGAATATTTATTTGATCAGTTTTTTGAGATGATAAAGTTAAAGCTAACTAAAACGTTATAGTTTAAATAAAGGTTATTTGTCACAGTTTTTAAGGGATTGAGGGCGTTTTCTAACACCTTACTTTTGTATATTTGCTGTGTATTTCAACATTAAAATATAAAAATATATGAGTATCATAATTAGCATTCATGCAAGACAGATTTTAGATTCAAGAGGTAACCCTACAATAGAGGTAGATGTGTTTACTGAAAATGGTGTAATGGGAAGAGCTGCGGTTCCTTCTGGAGCATCAACTGGAGAACATGAAGCTGTTGAACTTCGTGATGGAGGTAAGGCTTTTATGGGTAAAGGTGTTACAAAAGCTATTGCTAATGTAAATACTGATATAGCAGAAGAAATTATCGGAATGTCTGTTTTTGAGCAAAATCTTATCGATCAAACAATGATTGAATTAGATGGAACTCCAAATAAATCAAAATTGGGTGCTAATGCTATTTTAGGTGTTTCTTTAGCGGTTGCAAAAGCAGCGGCAGAAGAATTAGGAATGCCTTTATATAGATATATTGGTGGTGTTAGTGCTAATACATTACCAGTTCCTATGATGAATATTATCAATGGTGGTTCTCATTCAGATGCTCCTATTGCTTTTCAAGAATTTATGGTAATGCCAGTTAAGGCAGAAAGTTTTTCTCATGCCATGCAAATGGGAACTGAAATTTTCCATAACCTTAAAAAAGTATTACATGATAGAGGTTTAAGTACTGCTGTTGGTGATGAAGGTGGTTTTGCACCAAATTTAGCCGGAGGTACAGAAGATGCTTTAGATACTATTGCAAAAGCAGTAGATAAAGCAGGATACAAACTTGGGGATGACGTAATGATCGCTTTAGATTGTGCTGCAGCTGAGTTTTATGTAGACGGGAAATATGACTATACTAAATTTGAAGGTGATACAGGTGTTATTAGAACTTCTGAAGAGCAAGCTCAATACTTAGCAGATTTGGCGGCTAAATACCCAATCATATCTATCGAAGATGGTATGGATGAAAATGACTGGGATGGTTGGAAATCTTTAACAGAAAAGATTGGCGATAAAGTTCAATTAGTTGGTGATGATTTATTCGTAACGAATGTAGAGCGTCTTTCTAAAGGGATTGAAAATGGAATAGCAAATTCTATTTTGATTAAAGTAAACCAGATCGGTACCTTAACAGAAACAATTTCTGCAGTAAATATGGCTAAGAACGCTGGTTATACTTCAGTAATGTCTCACCGTTCAGGAGAAACAGAAGATAATACCATTGCAGATTTGGCAGTAGCATTGAATACAGGTCAAATAAAGACCGGTTCTGCTTCAAGATCTGATCGTATGGCAAAATACAATCAATTGTTAAGAATTGAAGAAGAGTTAGGCAGTGTTGCTTATTATCCAAAGGATAAAGCTTTTAAGTTAAAGAAATAACTTTATAATTATTTAAAGCCTTTCTAATTTGGAAAGGCTTTTTTTTTGAGAAAATTTTAAGGAATGAATTATTATAGGAATTAAATAATTATCTTGAACGTAGATTCTAATGCAATATCCTCCTAAATGAATAATTTTCTTTTTGTTGCCGCTGAAAATGATGCTATTCCTAAATGTAAAGCAGGTGGAATGGGCGATGTTGTCAGAGATGTTCCACGTCAAATTTCACGGAAGGGTGATAGTGCCCATATTGTGGTTCCCGCATATTCAAGGCTTCATAAGGATGGCGTTTTCCTTATGCATTTAAATTTTCAATTAAGAGGGCAAGATTATACGGCAGAATTGTACAAAGTTCAACCCAAAAAAGACTTTGAAAATTTAACACATTATGTGATTCATCATCCTGAAATTCAACCAGGTGATATTGCGCATATTTATCATAATGATCCTACGGAGCCTTTTTTCAATGATGCTGTAAAGTATTTTATATTCTGTACAGCCGTAGCAGAGGCTGTAAACCAAAATGCATTTGGTGATTTAGATATCGTTCATCTGCATGATTGGCATTCAAGCTTACTTTTGTTTTTAAGGAAATACCATCCATCTTATGAAAAACTTAAGCAATTACGCTTTGTGTATACCATTCACAATTTGGCGATACAAGGCATAAGACCTTTTGGAGGTAATTATTCGTCTATTCAGAACTTCTTTCCGGAAATTCCTATCGATTATGATAATTTAAGAGACCATAGGTATTGGGATTGCATCAACCTAATGGCTGTAGGGGTACGGCTTGCAGATGCGGTGCATACAGTGTCTCCGTCTTATAAAGAGGATATTTTGGTGCCAAGTAATCCACCAGATTTTATTGGAGGAGAGAGTTTAGAGGCGGATTTGCAAAATGCGGACTTAGAAGGTAGGTTATTTGGTATTCTTAACGGCTCCAACTATAATAATATTAGGGCTGCCGAAAAAGGCAGGCTATATCGCAATATTATAAGAGCTTTATTTGGTTGGTTGCAAGAAGAATCAAAGAAATATAAGTATGACTTTCTAGCGCACACGGGTGAGAAGATAATGGACTATGTAGAGCATAAGCCAGATTTTATTGTGTCTAGTGTAGCTAGACTTACAGAGCAAAAGTTTTATTACATTAAGCATTCTCCAGAAGCTTTTATTGAGATCTTAGAGAAGTTAGCGAAGGTCAATGGTGTATTTATGTTGTTAGGAACAGGTGCACCGGAATATGAGGAAATGTTTCGAGAAATTAGCTACAAGCACAAAAATTTTATTTTCACCAATGGCCAGTCAGAAGATCTAATCGATAGCATCTATTTAGAGTCCGATCTTTATTTTATGCCTAGCCTATTTGAACCTTGTGGAATAAGTCAAATGCTCGCTATGAGAAATGGACACCCTTGTCTAGTTCATCACACAGGAGGGTTAAAAGATACCGTTCAACATTTAAAAACAGGCTTTAGTTTTGATGGAACAACTACCGATGAGAAAATTAGAAACATGGTTGATTCTTTTGATTTGGTGTTAGATATTTTCTTAAATGATAAAGCTCAATGGAAAAAAATTAAGGCGAATGCTAAAAAAGAGCGCTTTACTTGGGATAAAAGTGTCGATGAATACTATAAATTTCTTTATGCTATAACGATATAGTAGACTTTGGTCTCTATTTGTTTAAAATAAGCAAAAGATTTCTTTATTTGTTAATAATACAATAAATGATTTTTTTTGAATTGTTAATGGCACGCCTTTTTCTTAAATTTACGGAGTACTAAAAGTTAAAAAAACACATGTCAGACAAAGCTATATTAGAATACAAAGGGAATACTTATGAATTTCCTGTTATAAAAGGTACAGAGGAAGAATTAGCAATAGATATCAAAAGTTTAAGAGCAGCAACTGGAATGATCACAATTGATCCAGGCTACAAAAATACAGGCTCTTGTGAGAGTGCTATAACTTTCCTCGATGGTGAAAAAGGAATATTGCGTTACCGTGGATATTCAATAGAAGAATTAGCAGATAAAGCAGACTTTTTAGAAGTTGCTTATTTACTAATATTCGGAGAACTTCCTAATAAAGAACAACTAGAGAAATTTCATTCAGATATAAAATCTGAGTCTCATGTAGATGAGGAAATGAAAAAAATCTTAGATGGTTTTCCTAAGTCAGCACATCCAATGGGTGTACTATCTTCTTTAACAAGTGCATTAATAGCTTTTAATCCAAGTTCTGTAAATGTAAGTTCTGAAAAAGAAATGTATTGGGCAATAGTTCGTATTATGGCTAAATTCCCAGTATTAGTAGCTTGGACTTTACGTAAGAAAAAAGGATTGCCATTAGATTACGGAGATGACTCTTTAGGGTATGTTGAGAATATTCATAAAATGATGTTCAAGAAGCCTAACCAAGAATACAAAAAAGATAAAACTATTATTGACGCATTAGATAAACTTCTAATCTTACATGCAGATCACGAGCAAAATTGTTCTACCTCTACAGTACGTATCGTAGGTTCATCTCATGCTGGTTTATTTGCGTCATTATCTGCAGGTATTTCTGCATTATGGGGGCCGCTTCATGGTGGTGCTAACCAAGCGGTATTAGAAATGTTAGAAGCCATTGAAGCTGATGGCGGTGATACTAAGAAGTACATGGCTAAAGCAAAAGATAAAGAAGATTCTTTTAGATTGATGGGCTTTGGTCATAGAGTTTATAAAAACTTTGATCCTCGTGCTAAAATCATCAAAAAAGCAGCGGATGAAGTTTTAGGAGATTTAGGTATTGAAGATCCAATTTTATCTATTGCTCAAGGCTTAGAGAAAGAAGCATTAGAAGATCAATATTTTGTAGATAGAAAATTATATCCTAATGTGGATTTTTACTCAGGAATAATTTACAGAGCTTTAGGGATCCCAACAGAAATGTTTACAGTAATGTTTGCATTAGGTAGACTCCCAGGCTGGATTGCTCAATGGAGAGAAATGAGATTGAATGGAGAGCCAATAGGTCGTCCAAGACAAGTATATGTTGGAGAAAACTTAAGGTCTTTTGTTCCTGTAGAAAAGAGATAATTTTCTTATTATAATATAATTCTAAACTGCCTTTTTGTTTTTTACAAAAAGGCAGTTTTTTTATTAATAGATTCTTATTTTTGCGCTCAATAATTACTAATTATTCAATTTATATTTTTTTATGCTTGATTTGAACATTAAGGATGAAACTTCAAAACTAAAAGCAGTCATTTTAGGAACTGCTAAAAGTTGTGGACCTACTCCAAAACCAGAAGAAGCTTACGATCCAAAATCATTAGAACATATCTTAGCCGGAACTTATCCTGTAGAGGCAGATATGATATTGGAAATGGATGCTTTTGAACACGTTTTGAAAAAATACGATGTTCAGGTTTATAGACCAAAAATTTTGAAAGATTGTAATCAAATTTTTTCAAGAGATATAGCTTTTGTAATTGATGATTTCTTCTTTAAGGCTAATATATTACCGGATAGAGAGGAAGAGTATTTGGCTATTGGCGATGTTATTTCTCAAATAAATCCAGCAAAAGTAATTCAGCTTCCAGAAGAAGCCCATATTGAGGGTGGTGATGTAATGCCTTGGAAGGAGTATATTTTTATAGGAACCTACACTGCTGAAAACTATTCACATCATATAACGGCAAGAACAAATAAGATTGCGGTAGAACATATTACAGCACTGTTTCCTCATAAGACCGTAAAAGCTTTTGAATTAAGAAAGTCTACCAATGCAAGAGAAAATGCATTACACTTAGATTGTTGTTTTCAACCTATAGGAAAAAATAAAGCCATCTTACATAAAAATGGTTTTCTAATTGAAGAAGAATACCAGTGGTTGGTAGATTATTTTGGAAAAGAAAACGTTTTTGAAATTACGAGCGATGAGATGTACAATATGTTTAGCAATGTATTTTCAATTTCGCAGGAGGTCATTGTTTCAGAAAAGAATTTTACAAGGTTAAATACCTGGTTAAGAGAAAAGGGCTTCACGGTAGAAGAAATACCGTATGCCGAAATTTCTAAACAAGAGGGGTTATTACGCTGTAGTACAATGCCTTTAATTCGGGAATAAATTAGGTGGATTTCAATAAGAAAATTCACATAAAAGTATAATTTTACAAGATATATTAAGGAGATTTATGCAAGTTACTAACACTATTTTAATGATTAGGCCTGTTGCTTTTCGTATGAATGAACAGACGGCTGTAAATAATTTTTTTCAAGAAGATCTTGATCTTAAAAATGTAGAAATTAATAAAAAAGCGCAAGTAGAATTTGATGCTTTTGTTGTAGCCTTAAAAGATAAAGGGATACATGTAGTCGTGGTTGACGATACTTTGAGTCCGGATACTCCTGATTCTATTTTTCCAAATAATTGGATATCACTTCATAAAGAAGGTATCGTTGGTCTGTATCCAATGTTTGCAGAGAATAGAAGAAACGAACGTCGTGAAGATGTCTTGGATATTTTAGAGGAAAAAGGTTTTAAAATAGATGATATTGTTGATTATACTTCGGCGGAAGACGATAATTTCTTCTTAGAAGGAACAGGTAGTATCTGTTTAGATAGATTAAATAAAAAAGCCTATTGTGCACTGTCAGACAGGGCAGATGAAGAATTATTCATTGAGTTCTGCGAAGATTTCGATTATTTCCCTGTAATTTTCACGGCCAATCAATCTGTAGACGGTAAACGTATGCCCATCTATCACACCAATGTAATGATGGCGCTAGGGGAAACGTTTGCGATCATATGTTCTGATACTATTGATGATAAAAAAGAGCGTAAAAGTGTCTTAGATCACCTTCATAATGATGGTAAAGCGATTATTAGAATAACGGAACAACAGATGCACCAGTTTGCGGGGAATATGCTGCAAGTATTGGGAGCAGATGATAAACGTTATTTAGTGATGAGTTCTGCGGCCTATACTAGTTTAACAGCCGATCAACTAAAAGCAATTAAAACGCATTGCGAAATTATTCATAGTTCTTTAGATACTATAGAAACTTGCGGTGGTGGTAGTGCACGTTGTATGATGGCAGAAGTGTTTTTACCTAAAAAATAAAAAATTACTTTTTCTTCAAAACTTCTTTTAAGAATACCCATGCCATAAAAATGCTAAAAAAAGCAAAAGGCAAAGAGGTGATAATTAGTAGTTTTTGAACGGCGGTTAGTACATCAATTTCAGGTTTTACATTCCCTAAAACTAATAAGGCTATAGTGGCAATCAGAATAATTGCAGACCATAATAATCTGTGTTTTTTACTCGGGTTCTTTTTGCCACTATCCGTAAACATACTCAGTACAAATACGGCAGAATCTACAGAGGTTACCAAAAAGCTAGCCAATAGAAAAAGGGTCACCATATTTAGCATAAAAGCAAAGGGATAGTTTTCTAGAAACACAAAAATGGATGAAAAAACATTCCCAAACTCATTGTTGTAACCTCCCCATGTTTCTATGAGTTCAAAAGCAGAGGATCCAAATACTGCAAACCAGAAAAAAGTACCTAAAGAAGGAATAATTAATACGCCTAATAAAAGCTGTCTAAGCGTTCTTCCTTTTGATATTCTAGCAATAAATATTCCAGTAAATGGCGCCCATGCTAGCCAAAATGCCCAGTAATAAAACGTCCAATCAGATAAGAAATTCATTCCAGGGTTATAGTTTCCTAGCGCTAAACTCATGGGGATGAAATCTAGTATATAGTGGTAAGTGGCACTGAAAAAGTTACTTAAAATTAATGGTACATCACTAAAAACAAACGTAAATACTAGAATGCTTAGGGCTGTAATAATATTTAATTTTGATATAATCTTAATTCCCTTGTTTACACCCATCCAGGCACTATAGGCGGCTACAATAACAATTATGGTGGTAAGGCCTATAGTTAGACTCAAATCAAAATTGCCTTTAAATACATGATTAATACCACCTTTAATTTGGGTGGTTCCTAGGCCTACCGCTGCAATTAATCCAAAAATGGTGGTGAGTATGGTCAGGATGTCAATTCCGTATAACAGTTTTTTATTAGGTAAGGTATTAGAAACCGTTTCGCTAATTAAGGTCTTCTTCTTTCGGACAAATAACGCGTATGCTATGACCATTGCAAACAAACCATAAAATGCCCATGCCGTAAAACCCCATTGGTAAAATGTAAATTCTAAGGCAAGAATTTCTGGAGCTAAATTTGAGGTGTATGGAGGATTTTGTTGCATATAAATAGGCTCTTGTACTGCTCTTAACAAGATTCCTGCGCCCATTCCTGCGCTATACAGCATAGCTATCCATGACCATAAAGAGTATTCTGGTTTTGCATCTTCCTTACCTAATTTTATTTTGCCTATGGGAGAAAAAGCAATGATAAGTAAGAAAAAGACACAGGCTAGGCCAAGGTATAAATAAAAATACCCAAAATAGGTACGTACCCATAAAGACCAATTACTGATAATGATATAGCTGCTTTCTGTAGCAAAAAAAGCAACTAGGGATAATAGCAATAAAATACCAATAGAAAATGGTAGTAATGGGTTTTTTGTACGTGCTTTAGATGTCAAATTAGATGTTATTTTTTAGTCGCAATTCCTCGAAGCATTCCTCCAAAAATAAAAAAATGAAAAGGTAGTACGCTATACCAATAGAGCCTACCGCGAAGTCCGCGAGGTCTAAATGTCGCAGTTTGATGCAATACATTACTTTCGTCAATTTCAAATTCTAACCAAGCTTCTCCTGGTAAGCGCATTTCTGCAAATAAAAGCAAGCGTTTATTTTTTTTATCGGCAAGCAAAACACGCCAAAAATCAAGGGCGTCACCTGTAAAAATCCTGTCTGGATGTGTTCTTCCACGGCGCAGCCCAACACCGCCAGAGAGTTTGTCCATAAAACCTCTTATTTTCCACAACCAATTGGCATAGTACCAACCTGTTTCGCCGCCAATTTTCCAGATGTTCTGAAGTGCTAATTCAGGGTCATCAACTTTCATTGATTTTTTATCGGTAAGAACACCATATTTGGGAACTTGAATATGTTTTTCTAAATTTTTTCTAAAACGCCCACTAATCATACTATCCTTCCAGCTACTCACTACTAAATTCTGTTCAATTTTTTTGAACGCCATGTCTATAGCTTCCATGTAGGAGAAAGGGGTTATTTCTAAGAGGTCTTGCAGGCGCTGATCTTTTGCAACAACCTCCATTTTCATACTATCAACAAGATTAATAGCAAGCTTGTAAGACGTAGAGGTGACAAAATATAACCAATAGGAAGAGAGTTTAGGAGTCATTATAGGTACTGTAACAATCCAATTTTTAAAACCTCTAGCTTTTGCATATTGGTGAAGCATCTCTTTATAGGTGAGCACATTAGGGCCAGCAATATCGAAAGAATCGTTATACGTTTCTTTATGGCCAATTACGCCGGTTAAATAGGAAATTACATCTCTTATGGCAATAGGTTGTGTTTTTGTTAGTACCCATTTTGGAGTGATCATAAAGGGTAATTTCTCACATAAATCACGGATAATTTCAAAAGAGGAGCTTCCTGATCCCACAATTATTCCGGCTCTTAAAACCGTAAGATTAAAATTCCCTTGATAGAGAATGTCCTCAACGTTTTTTCTAGAACTTAAATGCTTAGATAGTTCTGTGTCATTCACTATTCCGCTTAAGTAAATTACTTGTTGCACATTTGTTTCTGCTAAATAAGCGTTGAAATTGTGTGCTGTAATGGCTTCTTGTTTATCAAAATCTTGAGTAGAAGAACTCATAGAGTGTATTAGGAAGTAAGCAATATCTATATCTTTTGGTATTTTTCCAGATGAAAAATCTTCTAGTAAATCCAATTCTATAACTTCTATTTGTGCTCTTGTTTCTTTATCTATAGACAAGCGGCGCTCATTGCGTACAGCGCATACTACTTCATGACCTAACTCCAAAAGCTGCGGCAATAATCGCATGCCAATATAGCCATTTGCGCCAGTGAGAAGTATTTTCATATAGTGGTTTTAAAGATCTGTTATAGAAGTGGGGGTATTTTCGATTTTAAAATCGAGGATTTTTTTAAAATAATTTTGGATTGCTTTGGTGTCAGATTTTACTTTGATGAAATAATGATCCTTATAAATAGAATATACCGCAAAATCTCCTTTGTAAATGGTGAGTTTGTAATATGGAATTACTAAAGCAAAAGTTTCTAATAGTGATCTAAAGCGAACAATGATTCCCTTTGGTCGTAACTCTACATTGCAAGAATCTGTATTGTTATCTAGAAGTAATAGATTACGTATTTCAATGCTTGTTTCCGTAATAAATAGCTTAGGAGAGCCAATTCCTTTCATAGCCCAACGTTCTTTTAACGTAAAAGGCTTACCTACTAGTTCATCTACTTTTCGGGTAATTTCTTTGTTATTGTAAGATACATTAACAAGCATAGATTAGAGTTTTCTGTTTACAGGAACTTTTCTGCCATCAACACGTTGCGCTATGTATTGAACTTTCTTACCAGATTGATCGTTGTCGTCTTTAAAAAATGATGCTATCATCTCATTGAAAAAAGTAGCTATTGATACGGCTATCTGCCTTAAACGAGAAGAACTTAGTTGCGCAATTACTTTTTGTATATCTGCCATGATGCAATTTTTCTTATAAAGTTACGCAATTAGGAGTTGTTTAAGTCTTAATATACTATTAAAAGGACAAAAAATGTTTAGTTTTGCAGATTGATAAGTCAAATAATCATGAATATCCAGAACGTATTAGAAACCAAGGTAAAAGAAGCGGTTTCAACATTATTTAAAGCAGAATTACCATCGGTTGAATTTCAACCAACACGCAAAGATTTTGAGGGCGATATCACTATCGTTGTATTCCCAATGTTACGTGTTGTAAAAGGCAATCCGGTACAGATAGGAAATGATATTGGTGCTTATTTAGTAGCGCAAGTTGAGGAAATTATTGGGTTTAATGTAATCAAAGGGTTTTTAAATCTGGTAATTAGCGACCCATATTACTTGGCAGATTTTAAAATGATTGATGCGAATTCAACTTTTGGCCATGTAGCTCCAGATGCAGCAAACGCTGTTATGGTAGAATATTCTTCACCAAATACAAACAAGCCCTTGCATTTAGGGCATATCAGAAATAATTTATTAGGTTATTCTGTTGCGGAAATATTAAAAGCATCAGGAAAAAAAGTATATAAAACCCAAATTATTAATGACCGAGGAATCCATATTTGTAAAAGTATGTTGGCTTGGCAGAAGTTTGGAAAAGGAGAAACTCCTGAAAGTACTGGTTTGAAGGGTGATAAGTTGGTGGGAAACTATTACGTAGCCTTTGATAAAGCTTATAAGGAAGAGGTTGCTAATTTAATAGCTAATGGAACGGTTAAAGAAGTTGCAGAAAAAGAAGCGCCAATTTTAGTAGAAGCACAACAAATGCTTTTAAAATGGGAAGCTGGAGATGAGGATGTTGTAGCGCTTTGGAGGACTATGAATCAATGGGTGTATGCAGGATTTGAAGTTACATATAAAAATTTAGGAGTAGATTTTGATACCTTATATTATGAGAGTGACACCTATTTACTAGGAAAAGATGTTGTTGCTGCTGGCTTAGAAAAAGGAGTTTTCTTTAAAAAAGAAGATGGTAGTGTTTGGATAGATTTGACAGACGAAGGTCTTGATGAAAAGATTGTATTGCGTTCAGACGGTACGGCAGTCTATATGACTCAAGATATTGGTACGGCTATACAACGGGTAAAAGACCATCCTGATGTCAGTGGTATGGTGTATACCGTTGGGAATGAGCAAGATTATCACTTTAAAGTGTTGTTTTTAATTTTAAAGAAATTAGGTTTCTCTTGGTCAGAAAATTTATTCCATTTGAGTTATGGGATGGTAGATTTGCCAAGTGGAAAAATGAAAAGTAGAGAGGGCACGGTTGTAGATGCAGATGATTTAATGCAAGATATGACAACTACTGCTGGTGAAATTTCTCAAGAATTAGGAAAACTTGAAGATTATTCTGCTGATGAAAAGCAAGATTTATATAAAATGATTGGCTTGGGGGCTTTAAAATATTACATTTTAAAAGTAGATCCTAAAAAGCGAATTTTGTTTAATCCTGAAGAATCCGTAGATTTTCAAGGAAATACAGGTCCGTTTATTCAGTATACCTATGCAAGGATACAATCTATTTTACGCAAGGCAGATGAATTAAAGTTGAATGGTTTTGATGGGTTGAAAGAACTTCATGCAAAGGAAAAAGAATTAATTAAACAATTACAGGGATATCCAGAGACCATTCAATTGGCAGCAGCTAATTATAGTCCGGCATTGGTTGCTAATTATACGTATGATTTAGTAAAAGAATTTAACTCATTTTATCAGAATGTATCTATCTTAGGAGAAGAAGATACAGCGAAGAAAGCATTTAGAGTGCAATTATCTAAAAAGGTAAGTGATGTTATACAGTCTTCTTTTAAATTATTGGGAATAGAAGTTCCTCAACGTATGTAAATTAAAGTAAGAAATATGTGGATACCTGTTTTGGTTATCATTGTAATAGCCGCATATTTCTTATATGTTTTGCGTTATGCTTATCGCATATATTTCACGCAATTAGACCCATTAACCATTTCAGAAAAGAAAATTATTCTTAATAATTTTCCAGTCTATAAAAAGTTATCAAATAAACAGAAGCAGAAATTTGAGTATCGTTTGCTTCGGTTTAGGAGAGATAAGCAATTTGTCTTTCATGGTTTGACACCGCGGCAAGAAGATATGGCGTTGCTTCTTAGTGCTACAGCTACTATTTTAACCTTGGGCTTGAAAAGATATAAGATTCCCGCTATAGAGCGTCTAATTATCTACCCAAATCAATATTTTTCTAAACTTAATCGTCAGAACCATATTGGAGAATATAATCCGGGATTAAAAACCATTGTTTTTTCTGCAGAACATGTAAAGCAAGGGTTTGATATTCCTAACGATAATAAAAATCTAGGGGTTCATGAGTTTGCTCATGCTTTAAGTTTTAATGCCGTGTTAGAACGTAATCTTGAGAATAGGAATTTTAGAAAATATATGGATCTTTTAGCCTCCGTGTATAGTTCTACTTTATTTCAGCAGAAATTTAAAGAAAGCACTTATTTTAGAGCCTATAGCAAAACCAATGTTCAGGAGTTTTTTGCTGTTGCTGTAGAAAATTATGTAGAAACCCCTTTAGAATTTAGGCAAGAGTTTCCTGAGATATATTTGATTCTGAGAAAGATGCTGAATTTTGATTTTCAGAAACCTTTTGAGGTGTAATTAGAAGAACATTCGAAAACTGAAATTAGGAGTAATTCCCAGCGAAACACTTTCTACGGTTTCTATTTCATCTTGGTCATTTAATCGGTAGTATCTATTCAGGATGTTTTTATGGTCTAGTATATTCAACAGCGATGCGCCAACAGATGCTTTTATATTTTGGCTGATTTTAAAATCATAAATTGCAGATGCATCTACGCGTAGATATTCTGGTAACCTACTGTTGTTGGAGTCTTCGTAATTGATAGTATTCGGGAAAACTAAGGTATTTATGGCGTTTCCGTTTTCTTGTGGCTTTGTGTAGGGTCTTCCCGTTCTGTAATTAAGGCCAAGACCTAGTTTTAGGTGTTCATAGCTGTAGGTGCTTGCAAAAGTGATAGTATGCCTGATATCTAAATTATTAGGAAATGTAGTAGGGTTTAAGAGGTCAAACGAATAATCATTTTTATTATACGTATAGGTTAGCCAGTTACTGAGATCCCTTGTTTTTTGGTTGATTAAGAATTCGACTCCTCTTGCGGCATAGGTTCCAATTTCCCCATTAAACTGATCTTCATTCTGAAAACCTTGGGTAGTGGTGCTAATACCATCTACATATTTGTAAAACCCTTCTAAGCCAATATAAATCTTGTTTTTATCGTAATTAACGCCTAATGAAACTTGTTTACTTCTGGTAATTGGTAAGTCTTCTTCATTAGACAAAACCCATCTTCGTTTTTCAATTCCTAGAAAATTTTGTTTCAAATCAATGACCTGGTTGGTAGTCTGATTTTTAAATTCACCTTGTAATTCCACCTTAAGGTTACGAATCAATTTATAATTTATATTTACCCGTGGTTCTAGAATAAGCTTTTTAAAAGTGGCTAAGTTTTCTGCATAGTTTGCACGTACACCTGCTCTAGCCCAAAGTTTCTTATTTTCAGAGGCGTAGGTAAGTTCTGAAAATAGGGCGTGCGTTCTAATAACCCCTTTTATATTACTTTTGAACGGGGGTTGCGTTACATTCGTAAAATTTATAATTCCGACTTCTTTAAATTCATATCCATTTTTCCAAGCCAGCTGTTCAGAGAAATGGTAGTTAGATGTTAATTGAATGGCAGTTTCTAATACTTCGTTATTTTGAAGTAACTGCTGACCATTTTCTGAGGTGAAATTTTCAGAGTCTAAATGGTAAGAGGTGTAATAGGTATTTATTTTTGTGGAGAAATTAGAATTCCATGTGCTCTCTAAATAACCACCAATAGAAATATTGGTTTGCATTAATTTACTCTTGGTATTTTCTGTGGTGTTCGTATTTAAAGCAGTATATTCTAATAAATTATTTATGGCAATAAAACTTATACGTGCCTTATGCTTCTGTGAAATATCATATAATAATTTACCTGTAAAATCGTAAAAATAGAAGTCTTCGCTTCTAGCTATATTTTCTTGTTCAGGTTCATTGCCTTTAATTTCGGTATCCTGAAAAGCTCTTTCATAAAACTGATTGTACGTAGGAGTGTTTAAAAGATCAGTGATAGAACGTCTTCCTGAAAATTGAAATGCTAAATTTTCCTTAAAGGGAATTTGGCCATACACATCACCACTTAATAAATTAATTCCTGCGCCACCATATAATTCGCCAGTAATAGTATTCTTTGTTCGCATATCCAAAATACTGCTCACGCCGTCTCCAAAAGCAGCACTTGAGCCATTCTTTATAAGAGTAACTTTATCTGTGAGGTAGGGGTTAAAAGCAGAAATTAAGCCAAAGAAGTGTCCCGATTGATACATTTTTATGCCCTCCCAAAGTATTAAGTTTTGGTCATTAGTACCGCCACGGACATTAATATCAGAAACGGTTTCGTCAATACTTTTTATTCCGGGTAGTGCTTGTACGGTTTGTAGAATATCAGGTTCTATTAGACCGGGGAGAATCCCGAAATCGTCAGTATTTAAAAGAAGACTAGCATCATCTTGTTTCTCTAGTCCAGTAGTTAAAAATTTATAGATAATAACTTCATCTAATTGTTGAATATTTTGAGCTAATGCTATAATTTGACAAGGCCCATCATGTTCTAATTCCTCTGCTTTTATAAACGTGGGTTTAAAACCTACATGTCTAATTTCTAGAATAGAACCTTTTGGGATGTTGTTCAAATAGAATACACCAGTATTATCTGTAATGGTAGTTATACCTTGTTCAAGCACTTTTATCGTGGCGTGGTATAAGGTGTTTTGCTCGAAGTTATCTAGAACTTTTGCGCAAACAGAAATTACCTTTTTGGAAATAGTGTAATACCTCGTGTCTATTTTTTTTAAATCTAAGGGTATTTTTGTTTCAATATAATGTATGGCAGCTTCAAGTTCATTGAATTCTTGAGGAGTAATAGAAAAGGTGTTAATGGTGTTATCTGCAAATGAAAATTTTACAGAAAAGGTTTTTTCTATTTGATTTAAATACGTTCTAAGCGAAACCTGTGCAGCCCTATTTTCCTGCCCCGAGATTTTTAAGGAGGAGAAAAATATAACGGCAATTAAAAATATAGTTACTATACTACTCAGCGTTTTTAGCATGCAAAATCACTTTATTCCCCTCTAAAGTATATGTTATGTTATTTGGAACACAGATACTTTTTAATGCCGAATCTATATTTTTATTAGTGAACGTTCCTGTGAACAAGGTATTCGTATTTATAGAACTAGAGCTTATTGTAAGATTATATTGACGTTCTAGTTCTGCTAAAACAAAGTTTAATGGAATACTGGTAAAGGTACTTTCGTTGGTGATCCAAGAAGGCTTATCTGTTTTAGGTGCTTCTGTAGGAATAATTTTATCATTCAAAACTAGGAATGAAGTTCCTGCTGGTAATTTCAATGTCTTGTTTTTATAAGTAACGCTAACTAAACCTTCAAAGCAGGTAACTTTAAAATAATTAGGCCTATTAGTAACATTAAATTGAGTTCCTAAGACTTGAATGGTTCCGGAAGAAGTTTCTACTGTGAACTTTTTCCCTTTGGCCACTTTAAAATAGGCTTCTCCATTAAGGGTAAGGTGCCTTTTTTGATCCCAATTTTTTATGTTATAATCCATTTGTGAATCCGCATTTAAAACTACTTCTGAAGCATCTGGCAAAGTAATGAGTTCTGTTTGTGCTAGGGCTGTTTCTACATGCTCATTTGTATTCATAAAGAAATAAGCTCCGGTTATCAATAGCACAATGGCAGCTGCAATACGTGTAAATTTCTTTAAAGGGCTAAGCTTTACAACTTTTCCTTTTGTGGTTTTACGACCTAGTTTACTTTCAGCCAATGCCTTCTCAATATCAAATTCAGGCGTTTCTAGGGTGCTGGAAACAGTAGCAATTTTTTTGTACGAAGCATACTCGTCAGACTTTTTAAAAGCCTCGAGTTCAGCATCCGTTAATTCGTTGTTCAGCCATTTGGCTAAGTAATTTTCTTGCATAATTTATGCTTTATATAGCTATAACACTCTGCAGGGCAAAAACCCTACTATTTTTATTAATATTAATCCACTATTAGAGAAGTTTAGATCCCGTCAATTTTTTCGCGTAATGATTTTAGCGCTAAATGCATTCTTTTTTCAATGGCTTTAACACTTACTCCTTCCAGCTCCGCAATCTCCTTATATTTTTTTCCATCAATTCTATTCAACAAAAAAGTACTGCGTTGGTTTTCTGGTAAATCGGATAAGGCTTGTTCTAATTTTAATTTAAATTCTTTTTCTTCTAGAAGAAATTCAGGAGACTCATGAGTAACTTCTAACGTTTCTTTAGCATGCTTAAAGCGCACTTTTTCGGCTTTAAGGACATTTAAATACAAATTATTAGCAACCGTATATACAAACGACTTCGCTTTTTCTGGAGCTACCTTTTTGCAATTTTCCCAAAGTTTTATAAAAGCTTCTTGTACAACATCATAGGCTTTCTCCTCATTCCCATATTTATAATATATGTAGTTAAAAACCGTTTTAGAATTGGTTTTAAATAATTCATTATAAACTTGTTCCGCACAAACGTTTTGTTTTGGTGTATCCATCAATCAATTATCAAAAAGTATTTTTCAAAGGTATTTTAAAAATAATTAAAAGTTTTGGTAGGGTTTTTTAAACGTGAGTTGTTTTAATGGTATAATAACAGAAAACCAAATCATTATGAAAAAGGTATTTAAAAATTTTGCATTTATAGGCCTATTGATAAGTGCATTATTTATTTCTTCTTGTCAAGAAGAATTTGAAGAGCTTCCAGATTCGGAAGAACAGTCAACAATTACAGCAAGTTCTAGCACTGCTAAGTTAATTACAGATGCGTCTGCTAAAGATGGCTCCTATGATAATATTGTAGATGGCGCTAGTTGTTTAGCGGTACAATTTCCGTATAGCGTTATGGTGAATGGTTTAGAATTAACGATAGATTCTATCGAAGATTTAAAATTAATTGAAACTATTTTTGATCAATTAGAAGATGATAGTGACCTTCTTACTATTGTTTTTCCTATAAAAATTACCTTATCAGATCATACAGAAATTGAAATTTCAAATGCAGCTGCTTTGCAAGAATTAGCAAAAGACTGTATTGAGAATGGCGCTGATGATGATATAGAATGTATTGATTTTGTATATCCATTAACCTTTTTTACTTATGATACGAATAGCCAGCAAACAGGAAGTGTTGCCGTAGAAAGTGATAAAGAGTTGAGGTTTTTCTTCAATGATTTAGGTGATAATGATGTGGTAAGTTTAAATTTCCCTGTTTCCCTAAAACTATATGATGAAACAATAATTACGGTAAATTCTAATGAAGAGTTGGCACTAGCTTTAAGTAATGCTAAAGATTCTTGTGATGAAGATGATGATGATGATTATAATGATGATGATTTTAGTAAGGAAGAATTAGATGCTTATTTAGTAGACTGCGGCTTTTTAGTAAAAGAAGTTAAAAGATATAATCAATATCAAACAGAACAATATTTTTCTTATACCATGAATTTTAAGGCAGATGGTACTGTAAAAGTGTATAGCAGTTTAGGGAATCTTTTTGAAGGTACTTGGAGCACAAGTGCTAATGATGATGGTGTTTTATTGAACTTAGAATTTTATGAGCTTGTAGATTTTTCATTAGAATGGTCTGTATACGAATTGGAAGCGGGGAGAATAAAGCTTTTTGAAAGTGACGGAGATAGAATTATTCTTAAAAAAGATTGTGACGTATCAGAGGGCAATTCAAATGAAGAATTAGAGGTTGTACTAGAACAATGTAAATGGAAGTTTGCTGTTCCTAGTAGTTCAAGTATTGGATTATATACTATTAAGTTTTTAGAAAACGGATCTGTGAAATTTGTAGATGACAACGGGGAATTTTTTGATATAGACACTTACGCCACTTGGGCAATAGTTAATAATTCTATTGTGTTTTACAACGTAAATCAAGAGATAATTGCTGAAAGATGGAAGATTACAGGTAGTTCTAATGCGCAATTAAGTGTTGAAATATATAACCAGGATGAGTTAATCTATGAGAATGTGTTACTAAGAGATTGTGAGGATCTTAATACCGTTTGTGAAGAGGCGTATATTTATGATGTCATCCAATCTTGCCGATGGACAATCACAAATCTTGATGGTACTTTCTTTGATGCGTTAGATATAGATTTCTCTAATGAGAACATCCATGTGTACAATGCCAATGAGGAAGTGGTTGAAGAGGGTAATTGGGAACTGACGGGCTCTGTCCTGAAATTTAATAACCTAACTATGGCTTTAGCTAATTATGAAGGCGAATGGACGGTTGTAGCATGTGCCGATAATTTATTTAAGATACAAAGAGGAGAAGAAATTCTTCTTTTAACCAAAACATGTGACTAAGAATTTAGGTTTCAGATTTGAAAAAGGGCAGCTGTAAAAAAGCTGCCTTTTTTTTGTGCATATATTTTTGCAATCTAACTTCGGACTTCCCATTGTTATTATTAAATTTGCAGCACTTGATAATTAAGGTAATACTATGTTTGATAATTTAAGCGAAAAGTTAGATAAAGCACTTCATGTTCTAAAAGGGCATGGTCAAATTACAGAAATTAATGTTGCAGAAACTTTAAAAGAGGTTCGACGCGCTTTATTAGATGCCGATGTCAATTTTAAAATAGCGAAAGAATTTACCAATACGGTAAAAGAAAAAGCGCTAGGTCAAGACGTTTTAACAGCGTTGCAGCCAGGTCAGTTAATGGTGAAGTTGGTAAAAGACGAACTTACCCAGTTGATGGGTGGAGACGTGGAAGGAATTAATTTATCTGGAGACCCCTCTGTAGTGTTAATGTCTGGTTTACAAGGTTCTGGTAAAACTACTTTTTCTGGAAAACTTGCTAGTTACCTAAAAACTAAAAAAACTAAAAAGCCATTATTAGTAGCTTGTGATGTTTATCGCCCAGCGGCAGTTGATCAGTTACATGTAGTTGGTGATCAAATAGGAGTTGAGGTTTTCTCTGACCGCGGCAATACAGATCCTGTAGCTATTTCAAAAGCGGGTATTGCGCATGCAAAAGCAAATGGTCATAATGTAGTCATTATCGATACTGCCGGTCGTTTAGCGGTAGATGAAGAGATGATGAATGAAATTGCTAATATTCATAAAGCAATTAACCCTCAAGAAACATTATTTGTTGTAGATGCTATGACGGGGCAAGATGCTGTAAATACAGCAAAAGCCTTTAATGATATTTTAAATTTTGATGGGGTTATCCTTACCAAATTAGATGGTGATACTCGTGGAGGAGCAGCAATCTCTATTAAATCTGTTGTAAATAAGCCAATTAAGTTTATTGGTACAGGAGAAAAAATGGATGCTATTGATGTGTTCTATCCTGCACGTATGGCAGAACGTATTTTGGGGATGGGTGATGTTGTGTCACTTGTAGAAAGAGCTCAAGAGCAGTTTGATGAAGAGGAGAGTCGTAAAATTCAAAAGAAAATTGCTAAAAATCAATTTGGTTTTGATGACTTTTTAAGTCAGATTCAGCAAATTAAGAAAATGGGTAGCATCAAAGATCTTATGGGGATGATTCCTGGTGCTGGTAAGGCATTGAAAGGTTTAGATATTGATGATGATGCTTTTAAACATGTAGAGGCTATTATTCATTCGATGACCCCGTTAGAAAGAGCTACGCCCGCAAAATTAGATGCTAGTAGAAAAAAACGTATTGCTAAAGGTAGTGGAAGATCTATCCAAGAAATAAACCAATTGCTAAAACAATTTGATCAAATGAGTAAGATGATGAAAATGATGCAAGGCGGTGGCGGCAAAAAGATGATGCAAATGATGGGTGCAATGAAAGGCATGCAATAAGTAGAGATAAGCTAAAATAACGACTTAATAAACGAAGCAACCCATACCATGGAAATATTAGACGGGAAAAAAGTATCTAACGAAATTAAACAAGAGATTGCTGTTCAAGTAGCAAAAATGCGTGAAAAAGGGGAGAAAGTTCCTCACTTGGCAGCGATATTAGTGGGTAGTGATGGGGCAAGTTTAACATACGTAGGTAGTAAGGTAAGATCTTGTGAGAAAGTTGGTTTTGAATCTACTTTGGTGAAAATGCCAAGTACTACATCGGAATTAGAACTTTTAAATAAGATTGAAGAATTAAATAAAAATGAGGATATAGATGGTTTTATTGTACAATTACCATTACCTCCACAAATAGATACTCAAAAAGTATTACTAGCGGTTGATCCTGATAAAGACGTAGATGGTTTTCATCCCATGAATTTTGGAAAGATGGCGCTAGATATGAGTACTTTTATTCCTGCAACACCCTTTGGAATCTTAGAACTTTTAGAACGTTATAATGTAGATACTAAAGGAAAGCATACCGTAGTTATTGGTAGAAGCCATATAGTGGGGAGACCTATGAGTATCTTAATGGGAAGAAAAGGCTGGCCAGGAAATTCTACGGTAACCTTAACTCATAGCCATACTAAAAATATTACTCAAATTATTTCTCAAGCAGATATCGTAATTTCTGCACTAGGAGTGCCTAAATTCTTAAAAGCAGAAATGATTAAAGATGATGCGGTCATTATAGATGTAGGTATCACAAGAGTTGCAGATGATTCTTATGAAAAAGGATACTATATTACAGGCGATGTAGATTTTGAGAATGTTAGTAAAAAAGCAAGTTTTATAACACCTGTGCCAGGCGGTGTAGGACCTATGACTATTGCAATGCTTCTTAAAAACACACTTTTAGCTCGTGATCGTCATAGAAACAGAAAATAATATAGAACGTATTTCGTTGACTATTGAGACTTAATTATTTAAGTCTCAATTTTTTTTCTAATAGATCAGAATTCATGCCGTATAGTCTGGAACCTTTCTTTAAAAATTCTCATGATCTACTTTGTATAGCGGGTTATGATGGGTATTTTAAAAAGGTAAATCCGGCTTTCATACATCTTTTAGAATATTCACAGGAAGAATTGTTCTCAAGGGAAATAAGCAACTTTATACATGAAGATGATCGTTCAAGAACGGCATCCAATAGAGAAAATTTAAAAAAGAGTCTTCCTTTATTAAATTTTGAAAACAGGTATGTGAGTAAGTCCGGCGCTATTATTTGGTTGGACTGGACCTCTATACCGCTGCCAGAGGAGAACTTAATCTACGCAATTGCAAAAAACATTACGCACAAGAAAAAATTAGAATCTGAGCGTGCTGTGCATTTATTTTCTTTAGATAAGAAGAATAAAAACCTCAAGAATTTAAATTTCAAAACCTCTCATGATTTAAGATCACCTGTAAACAACTTGCTTACTTTGTGTAATATTTTGGATTTAAATAAGATTACAGATCCTGAAACACTAGAGGTGTTTAACTTGATTAAAAATTCTACAGAAGGGCTTAGAGATTCTTTAAATAGCTATGTAGACTCCTTAACGCAGACAGAAGAACTTGAGTCTGCTAAAGAGGCAATTTCACTCTCAGAAGTCTTGCAGGTGGTGCAATCTTCGATTAGTGCTCTAGTATATGATTCCAAGGCGAAGATTAGCAGTGATTTTTCTGCATTTGATATCTTATCGTTCAATAGAACCTTTATGGAGAGTATCTTTTTAAACTTGATTACAAATTCTATCAAGTATGCCAGGCCAGAGTTTTCGCCAAGAATAAATATTGCTACTGCCGTAGTAGACGAAAAAAAAGTGTTGGTATATACGGACAACGGACTTGGATTTGAAATGAGTAAAGTTGAAGGCAAGATTTTTAATCTTAACCAACGTTTTCATTCCACAAAAGATAGCAAAGGAGTAGGGTTATATCTAATTTCCAATTATATTTCTGAAATGGGAGGCAAGATTGAAGTATCAAGTGCGGTAAACCAAGGTGCAATTTTCACCATTACTTTTCAGTAAAGCAAAATTTCTTATTTTGCAAATAGCTGATTCATATCCTTAAAAGATTTAAACTCCAAAGCATTACCTGCAGGATCTAAAAAGAACATAGTAGCTTGTTCGCCCACCAAACCTTCAAATCTAATATAAGGCTCAATAATGAATTTGATTTCTTTTGTTTTAAGGGTTTCAGCAAATTGTTGAAATACACCCCAAGGCAATACCACTCCGTAATGTGGTACAGGAACGTCATGGCCGTCTACAGGATTATGATGTAGGTTTTCTTTATTAGATTTTGGTTTGTAATGAATTACTAATTGATGCCCGAATAAATTAAAGTCTACCCAATGATCACTGCTACGACCTTCTTCGCAATTTAATACATCGCGATAAAATGTTCTACATTCTGCTAGGTTATGTACAGGAATGGCAATATGAAAAGGAGTGACGGTTGACATGTTTTTTATTTTAAAAATAGTCTTTTAATTATGATTTTAAAAACGCAATAATTTCTTTATTCACCACTTCTTGATGCAAAGAGTGTCCTAAGCCTTCTGTAGTAATAAGCTGACTCTCTTTCCAATTTTTATGTACGCGTTCAGAAGCGTGGTAAGGTGCTATTTTATCAAACTTATCGTGTATTAGAAGTCCCTTTTTAGAAATGTCCTTGGCCATTCGTGATACAGAAAAATCATTGATTGTAAATTTAAATTTCCGTATAAATAGCTCGTTTATACCTGTTAAAACTTTGGTGTTGAATTTCAAAATCTTTTGGTAATTAGCCATTATCTCTGATAATTCTGAGGGTGCACCTAAAGAGATAACTTTTTCAATAGAATTTATTGGGTTTTTATATTGGTTATATAGGCTGGTCATACCACCAACAGAATGCCCTATGATATATTTAGGAAGGTATGTCTCAATAATTTTTTCTGCACATTTATTATACAGCGGAACATTAAATATGTGACCAGAAGAATTCCCATGACCAGGAGCATCAAAGGCAATAATGGTATAGTCTTCTTTTTTTAAATCATCAATTAAATTGCGCCATCTAAAAACATTACTTTCCCAACCGTGCAGAAGAAGTACGGTTCCTTTAGTGCCTGTCCATTTATAGGTTTGTAACTGAATCTCATCTACTGTAAGAATGTTATTTTTAGCCTTGTCAAGAAATTCTTTCTGGTGCGGTTTTACTTTGCCACTCCTAGGGGTGCAAAAAAGCTCAAATGCTTTCTGCGCCGCTTTTTCTTTAGAGACCAACGCTAAAGAGTTAAAATAGCTTCCGTAAAACAAAGGAATGTATTTATTGAGTATTTTTTTCATCAGGAATCTTCTCTATGAACTTTTGTAAAATCAAAAGCGGGTAAGCATACCGCCAAATATTCACATTCCTCATCAAAAGGATTAGCATATTGTACGCGCGTATTCTTTTCTATTTTTATAGATTGCCCAGCTTCTAATATGATAGTTTCATCAGCAATCGTAAATTGTTTTTTCCCTTTGATAATATATGTGTACTCATCAAACTCAGGAGTTTGAAAAGGTTCGCTCCAACCTGGTGGTGCAATCATATGAGCAATACTAACTTGGTCATCATGAGTACTAGCCTTGCCAAAATGTTCTTCAATGGTTTTACCATCTGTTGTAGGAACTACAAAAGGCGATTTTTGAATAGTATATTTCTTCATTGGGTTAAGAGTAAACAATAGTTAAAATTTATTCCCAAGCAAGCATCATATATTTGATCTTTGCGGCATCTGGAATCTGTACTTCTTCGATATTTACACTAGAATCATATCTAAGGCTAGAAGGTAATTCTTGCTTATCTATGGTGAAATATAGCCCCGTATCTTTCAATAAAATTACCACATTATTCATAGAGGTAATTATTTTTTTAATAGCATACTTATCTTTAATATCTTTAAAGGTGCTGTTCATAGAGACGCCTTTATCAGTGACATAGCGCGGGTCATAAATTCTAATATTTTCTATTTTTGGCACACTATCTCTAGTAGGAGTAAGGCTCAATAATTGTTTGCCTCCTTTTTCATAGATATCAATCTTATTATAGATGAAATTAGATTTTATAATGCGTGTAGTATCCGTATTAGTGTCATTCAAAACTTCATTTTTAAATCCTACTTGTAAATTTAGATTAGGAATACCATTTTCAGCAACTATAGAATCTTCAGCATAAATGGTTTCCAGGTCAATTACCTTGGTGTCTTTTGTAAGTTGGCCAATAACACCAGTGCTGATATTAAATTTTTTATCAGCAGATTCACAGTTTAAGAATAGTAAAGAAGTTGCGGCAAGGGCAACAGATAATATTTTTTTCATTCGGTAGTTTAATTTTTAAATGATTTTTTAACGCATTACTTTTTTTAGGACACCTAAAACTCCACGAATAAAGGTAGCGCTGGTTAACACTTTTATAATAGGGTTTTGTCGTGTACTCGTTCTGCTTCTAGAAGAAGATTTTGTAGTCTTTGGTTTTTCTTTCTCCTTTTCTGCTTGCGCTTCTGCTTTTTCTATTTTTTCATTTAGAAGTTCATAGGCACTTTCTCTGTCTATAATATCTTCATATTTCTTAACCAGCTTAGATTTTTTAATCAGTGTACTTAATTCACTTTCCGTTAAAACATCCATTCTACTCATGGGAGCTCTAAGCATAGTGGCTGCTAATGGCGTAGGTCTTCCTTTTTCATCTAGCGCAGAAATTAACGCCTCGCCGATACCTAGAGACGTTAACACCTCTTTAGTATCGTAATACTCAGAATCAGGGTAATTCTCGGCAGTAAGTTTAATTGATTTTCTATCTCTAGCAGTAAAAGCACGTAATGCATGTTGTACTTTTAAACCCAATTGTGCCAAAACATCATTAGGAACATCGGTAGGGTTTTGGGTGACAAAATAGACGCCGATTCCTTTTGAACGAATAAGTTTAACAATGTTCTCTATTTGATCAATAAGCGCTTTTGAAGCTTCATCAAAAATTAAATGTGCCTCGTCTATAAACAACACTAATTCTGGCTTATCACTATCTCCTTGTTCAGGGAAAGTGCTGTAGATCTCCGCAAGCAAACTCAGCATAAATGTAGAGAATAATTTAGGACGGTCTTGAATATCAGTTAAACGTAATATATTAATGTAACCGTTTCCATTTTCATCAATGCGTGTCAAATCATTGACATCAAAAGATTTTTCTCCAAAGAAAAGTTCGGCTCCTTGTTGCTCTAATTCAATCACTTTTCTAAGAATAGTACCTGTAGAACTAGTGCTGATACGCCCGTAATTTTCTTTGAATTCTTCTTTTCCGCCATCGGTAGCGTATTGTAGTACTTTTTTGAAATCTTTTAAATCTAAAAGAGGTAATTTATTATCATCACAGTATTTAAAAATAACCGCAACAATACCTTCCTGCGTTTCAGATAAATCTAAAATTCGGGAAAGTAAAATAGGTCCAAACTCAGAAACTGTCGCTCGTAGTTTTACGCCATCTTGCTCCGAGAGTGATAAAATTTCTACAGGGAAACCCTTAGCTTCAAACGGAATGCCAATTTTAGCATGGCGTTCATCAATCTTGGCATGCCCGGGACTTGGTTGCGCAATACCACTTAAATCACCTTTTAAATCCATCAGCATCACAGGAATTCCTTTTTCGGAAAGATTTTCGGCAAGAACCTGTAGGGTTTTCGTTTTTCCTGTACCTGTTGCTCCCGCAATTAAACCATGTCTGTTTAATGTTTTTAAAGGTATTTTAACAAAGGCATTTGTTACGGTTTCGCCATCTAAAATAGCAGATCCCATAGTGATAAAATCACCTTTTGTTTTGTAGCCTTCTTCGATGTAGGAGAGGAATTCGTCTTTGGTACTCATTGAAGTTAATTTTGTATAAAAATAAGGGTTTTTTAGGCAACTTTAAAAATGTAATCTCTCTTAGATTTTTGTAAGGACAAATTTAATTGTTATGCGATAGACTCATAAGTAAAATGTATCTTTGCAGCATGGTAGAAAATGATGTTTTGACATTAGTCAATAAAGGAGAAATGTTGCCGTTAATGGAAGAGTTTTATACGATCCAAGGAGAGGGTTTCCATAAAGGTACTGCGGCTTATTTTATTCGAGTAGGTGGTTGTGACGTGGGATGCCACTGGTGTGATGTAAAAGAAAGCTGGAATGCAGATACACATCCTCCAACAGCAACAGACACCATAATTTCTAATGCAGCAAAATATTCTGACACTATTGTAATTACAGGTGGAGAACCACTAACCTGGGATATGGGGCCTTTAACAAAAGGTTTAAAAGCTAGAAATCTCCAAACGCATATTGAAACTTCTGGAGCGTATCCGCTCTCTGGTGAGTGGGATTGGATTTGCCTATCACCTAAGAAAAATAAATTACCGGAAGGAAGAATCTATGATGAAGCACATGAATTAAAAATGATCATTTTTAATAAGCACGACTTTATTTTTGCAGAAGAACAAGCCGCAAAAACCAATAAAGATTGTATTTTGTATTTACAACCAGAATGGAGCGTTCGTGACAAAATGGTACCACTTATCGTAGATTATGTAATGAAAAATCCGAAATGGAAAGTATCCTTACAAACCCATAAGTATTTAAATATACCTTAATGTCTAATGTTTGGTTTGCCTAGAAACGGCTAATAGAAGGCGCTAAATTATCTTCCGCCGTTAGCTTTTAGATCACGTAAGCATTCAACATCTAATTCTGGCACTTGTCCGTTTTTAGCAGTTATGGCTTCTTTCATAGCGGCTCCAAACTCTAATTCTGCACGCATTAAACAGCCATCTTGGTTGCAATGTTGACTCGGTGTTTCTACACCATTTTCATTCGTAAAAGTTCCTTCATGATCGTTCACCATTTCAGTTCCAATATTTACAAGTCCAAGTAAGTGTCCTAATTCATGATGTAAGGTAGCTGTTTCTACAGTGGCCACATCTACGCGGAATGATTTGTTAGCTAAATCTATAATCGTAGATTCATAAATTACTAATGAGGTATTTCTAAAGGCAGCACCTAAAGTTACCAAATCTTCTTCTGGCTCGTCTTCATCAGAAGGGGCATCAGAAAAATAAATAAAGAGGGCTAAAGTATCGTCTGTGTTGTAGGCTGTTCTTTCTTCCTGTATTATATCATCTACCTCATTTATCGATAGATTTTCTTTTCCTGAAGAACTCAATTCTAAGTATTGAATTTCAACGGTTTCTTTAAAAGTAGTTTCCTTGATAAATTCGATAAAATCATCAATAGCAGTTTCGTCAGGTTTAAAACCTGTTACATACCCTATTTCTATTAAAAGCTTATCAAAATTTGCGTTGGATAAAAAATCATTTGCGGAGTCTCCGGTGCCTTGTAAATTAGGAACTTTATTTATAGTTACATTTGGGTCTGTAGATCCAGAACTTTCGGTGTCTGTACTCGTACTTTTAGAGCAATTAACAAATACCAAAAAGGCTAATAAAAGAACAACGGGGAAACTTTTTTTCATAACGTCATGTATCAAATTAGATCATAGATCAACTAAAATAACGTATTTACGAAAAATCTATTGTTGTTTTAAGGTAAGTTTGGCTAAATAATCAAAATGTTCGCCTTCTTTTACAAGCTCACATTCTAAATTATTAGCTACTGCAGCTCTTTGTAGCGTGTTGTAGTCTAAGTATAACCAATTGAAAGATTCACTTTTTTTAGATTGATATTCCATTTCGAAAGAGACTTCTCCGTAGTATTCAACATCGGGAATCCAATATCCGCCATCCTCATCGGGATCAAACATATATAAGATATCACTTGAATCTAGAAGTATTTGTCCCCCAGGGTTTAAGAATGATTTTAATTGGGTTAGAAATTTATTTATGTGATTTAGTTTCCCTGCCAAACCAATACCATTCATTAAAAGAAGTAGGGTATCAAATTTTTGATCTTTAAAGTCATAAAGATTTATACAGACTGTTTTTGTTATTCCTCTAGCCTTACATACTTCAATAGCTCCTTTAGAACTGTCTAATGCAGTAACATTTTTTCCGGTTTCTTGTAAATACAAACTATGACTTCCTGCTCCACAACCGATATCTAAAATAGTACCTTTTGCTAGTTGTAATGCTTTTTTTTCTAAGGGAGGCATTTCTGCATACGAACGAAATAAATAAGGAATGGGGATTATATCTTCTTCCTCTAAAGAGGAGTAGGTTTTTATATCTGTAGTATAGTTTCCGTTTTGAAAATCTAAAACTGCTGCGCCTAAAATATCAGTTTGCATTTAATTTGTAATTTGCGGCAAAATTCAGCATTTTAACCCATTCACAAAAATAAAACGCGACCAGATGAAACTATTAAAAAATTTTTTGACATTATTCTTACTAATTACATTATCTAGTTGCGGACAAGAAGCAACTTTTCAAGAAGATGTAATGACTTATTTAAAGAGTAATGGAACAGCAAAGCAGTACAACTATGCGTATGATGAGTTGTTAAAAATGTTAGGCAATCAATTTCCGAAGACAACAGAAAATGCAACAGGTTGGGACTATTTAGAAGCCAACAAGGAAAAATACGTTAGTGAGATGTTGAGTCTACTAGAGCCCGTGTATGTTAAGAACTTTACACATGAAGAAATAAAAAAAATGAATGCCTTCTACCAGTCAGAAGCAGGTAAGCAGTTAGTGGCAGATGGAGAGAAGTTGACAGAAGACCAGAAAAAAGAAGTGAATGACTTTTATGGTTCTGAAACGGGCAAAATAATTGTAGAGAAGCAGCCTGTTTTGGCAGCTGAGATTGGAAAGGTTTCTGAAGGTTGGAGTAGAGACTTGTATGAAACAGCTTTAAGCATGTTAAAATAATGGAAGAATTTATAGCGCAACTCCCTAAGCTGGCAAAGGATAAACAGAATGAGAATAAGAAATTCTTTGCTAAGCTAAAGAAGAAAACACCAAAAAATTTGGATTATCTCATGCAAGAATTGCATGAAAACGAATTTGAACGCACAGATTGTTTGGAGTGTGCTAACTGCTGCAAAACTACCGGGCCGTTATTTACAAACGCAGATGTTGAGCGTATTTCAAAGCATTTCAGGCAAAAACCACAACAATTTATAGACCAATATTTGCGCATAGATGATGAGAATGATTATGTGTTGCAACAGGTGCCGTGTACTTTTTTAGGGACGGATAATTATTGTTCTATCTATGATGTACGCCCAAAAGCATGCAGAGAATTCCCGCATACGGATCGTAAAAAGTTTCAGCAAATTAGTAATTTGACGATCAAAAATGTGGCTATTTGCCCAGCGGCATATAATATAGTAGAAGAAATGAAGAAACGTATTAGCTAAGGGTATGTTAGCGTTCTTTTCGGTTTAGTTTTATATATTTAAACAGATGGAAGCACTAATACATTACTTTGAAACAATATCTTCTTTCCATCGATCCTTATTTTTAATAGGTGGGATTTCTTTTTTTTTGGCTGTTGGAAGGAGCTATCCCCTTGGTATTTTTTAAGTATAGAAAATGGAAGCATACCTTACCAAATTTGTTCTTTACAGGAACAACGGTACTTATCAATTTTGCCTTGGCCTTTCTGTTATTAAACACTAGTGATTGGACGGTAGAAGCTAATTTTGACATTATTAATTGGCTCCCATTACGTTTCTGGGCCTATGTTGTTTTAGGGGTGTTATTATTAGATTTTTTTGGTGCGTACTTAGCGCATTATACAGAGCATAAAATAAAATGGTTGTGGAGGATACATTTGGTGCATCATACAGATCATCATGTAGACGCAACTACAGCAAACAGACACCACCCTTTTGAAAGTATTATACGCTTTGTGTTTACATTATTTGGTGTTGTAATAGTCGGCGCGCCAATTGGAATTGTAATGTTATATCAGTCTGTATCTTTAATAGCTACGCAATTTACCCATGCAAGTATTAAACTGCCTAAAAAAGTAGATGAGATATTGAGTTGGGTATTGGTGTCACCAGATATGCATAAAGTACACCATCATTATAAGTTGCCATATACAGATGCTAATTACGGAAATATATTTTCTATTTGGGATCGCATTTTTGGCACTTTTATGACCTATGATCGGGAAGCTATCGTGTATGGAGTAGATACATTTCCTAATGAAGAGGAAAACGGAGTTATTAAATCACTCTTAAAACAACCTTTTCATAAATATTGAAAGCCAACCACCGTAAACAAGTAATTTAATATTTTAGGAATAGTACATGATTAGGGTTCGTGCGGGTTTCTGAAATTTGATAATCATGAGATCCCACAATTTTAAATCCGCTTTTTTTATAAAACCGAAGGGCTTTCTCATTTTCGGTCCATACATAAAGCCATAGACCTAATTGGTTTTCGTTTTTAGACAGCGCTACGTTATGATTAAATAATGCAGTTCCTAAATTTTGACCATGAAACTCTTGTAAAAGATAAATCCTATCTAATTTGGTAATATTTTTTTCGGAAATATTTGGGTGTGTTTGGTTAAACGCAATTTTAGAGTACCCCGCCAGATCGTCATTACTATAGATTAAATAATAAATGTTATTGGGGTTATTTAGCTCATCAAAAAAAGCAGTTTCCGTATAATACTTAGCTGTAAAGGCAGCTATATCTTTTTCAGGGGCACTTCTACCATGGGTTTGTAAAAATGCTTCTTTTCCAATTTCAGAGAGTAACCTACTGTCTTCCGTTGTGGCTTTAGTAATATTCATAGAAGTGCATTCAGCGCAATTTATTTTATTTTTCACGAAAAGGCTATTGATATAATAGGTGTTTACCTCTAATTTTCTTGAAGCTCACTATATCCGTTTGCCATGTTTCTCTTATTTCAGTGGCATTCATTCCGGCTTCAATTTGTTTTTGCAGCTTCTCCGTTCCGGCATGTTTTGTAAACCCGCTGGTTAAAAAGAATACGCTTTTATCTTTTGTGTGAGTATAAGCATCGATAATCCACTGAAGATCTACCGTTTTTAAGTCTGAGGTGTCTATCGTTGTTAAATCAGAACCAAAACAAACTTCACCTTTGTGTTTTGGGTATTTAGCACCAAAATTAGCAATGGGAGTGTAGGAAAAGCTATAATGAGACTGGTCTAGAAAAGGAGCGCCGTAACGTTGAAACTGAAATTCGGTGCCACGCCCCGCATTGACATCAGTACCCTCAAAAAGCCCTAAGCTTGGATATAATTTTATGGACAGGTCATTGGGTAAATTGGGGGAAGGTCTAATTGGTAGGCTATAAAAGTATTCGTGATTGTAATGATCCATTGGTACTACGGTTAAGTTGGTCTTCACTCCATCGGTTAACCAACCCTCTTCATTTATCATTTGAGCATACTCGCCAATAGTCATTCCGTACACCAAAGGTATTTGGGTCATTCCTAGGAAACTAGTGTGTTCAGATTCCATCGTTGGTCCGTCTACATAATGTGCATTCGGGTTTGGTCTATCTAAGACAATTACAGGAATATTTTGTTCAGCACAAGCTTCCATAACAAGTTGCAATGTAGCAATATACGTGTAGAATCTAACGCCAACATCTTGAATATCAAATAATACTAAATCAATATCCTTCAATTGTTCTTTTGAAGGTTTCCTGTTTTTTCCATAGAGCGAAACAAGGGGCAGTCCGGTTTTTTTATCTAATCCATCTTTTACATGCTCCCCAGCATCTATAACACCTCTAAATCCGTGTTCAGGAGCAAAAACCTTAGCAATAGAAATATTTAAGGTCGCTAAGGAGTCTACGATATGAGTGTAGCCCGAAGTGTTAAAAATTACACTAGTCTGGTTGGCGACTATTGCAATGTTTTTGCCTTTTAGTAGGGGTAAATATGCAGCCGTTTTATTTGCAGCGATAACTAAGGGCGTATCTATGGCTTTTAGTGCTTTTATATTTAGGCTTTCTTCAGTCTTAATTGTCGTCTTCTTTGTCTTTCCACAAGAAGAAATCACTAAAACCAATAATAAAAATGTATTTTTGAGACAAGGAAAAAGCATCATAAATTGAATTTAGAATATTTTATTGCAAAACGACTTTCGTCTGGTAAAGGGCATAAAAATAGTATTTCGGCTCCGATAATAAAAATAGCAATAGCAGCAATTACAATAAGTATTGTAATGATGTTAATTGCCATAGCGACTGGTGGCGGACTCAAGAAAAAGATTAGAGAAAAAATAGCGGCTTTTAATGGGCATATCCAGATTAGCACTTTTGACAATAACAGGTCAGATGTTTCTGTGTCTCCTATTTACTTAGAGCAAGATTTCTATCCAGAATTTAAAAATGTTTCAGGCATACAGCATGTGCAGGCAGTTGCTAGTAAAGGCGGAATTGTACGTACAGAAGAGACTGTAGAAGGTATTTTGGCCAAAGGTGTAGGTCAAGATTATAACTGGAGCGTTTTTGAAGAATTTATAGTAGCAGGTAGGGTTCCTAATTTTTTGGAGGACCGTAGTGATGAAGTCCTGATTTCTAGACTACTGTCTAATAAGTTAAAGTTAAAATTAGGAGACACATTCATGTCTATCTTTTTAAGAGATAATGACCCTTCTAAAATGCCTAATCAGCAAAAATCTACCATTGTGGGCATTTATGATAGTGGATTTGAAGAGTTTGATGCTACCTATGTTTTTATGGATATTCGCCATATTCAGCGTATGAATAAATGGGAAGACAATCAAATTGGAAATTTTGAAATCTTTATAGACGATTTTGATGCTATCGATGAGAAAAGTTTAGAAATAAGTGGAAAAACCTTTTCGCTACTGCAAACAACTACAATAAAAGATAAATTTAGCTTCATATTTCAATGGTTAGACCTTTTTGATTTTAATACGGCATTGATCATCGGAATTATGATTTTGGTAGGAGGTATTAATATGATTACGGCATTGTTGGTGCTAATTTTAGAGCGTACCACAATGATTGGGATTTTAAAAGCATTAGGTGCCAATGATTGGAGTGTTAGAAAAATATTCTTATACAATGCTGCTTATCTTATTAGTATTGGATTATTCTTAGGAAATTTTATTGGCTTAGGAATAATTTGGGCACAGGACAAGTATAGAATGTTTAAGTTCCCAAACCCTAAGGAATATTATATCGAGTACATTCCGGTACATATAAGTGTTACGGCTATTGTGGCATTAAATATAGGAGTGATGATTTTATGCTTATTAATGCTAATTATACCTTCCTATATCATCACAAAAATTACGCCTGTCAAGGCTATTAAGTTTGATTAATTAATTTTTAAAATAACGCTATGAAAAAACATTACATCTTCCTTTGTTTACTAGCACTTTCATTAAATGGATTTTCTCAGAAATTATCCAAAACTGAAAAAAAAATTATAGCCAGTGTTGAAGGTAATAATGCAGAAGCAAGGCAGTTTCTAGAAAAAGTGGTGAATATAAATAGCGGAACTTTAAATCTTCAAGGAGTAAAAGAAGTAGGGCTTGTCTTTAAAGATGCCTTTGATGCTATTAACTTCAAAACGAATTGGATAGAAATGCCGGCAGAATTAAATAGAGCAGGTCATCTGTTTGCTGAAACTTCAGGTGAAAAAGGTAAAAAACTTTTATTAATTGGTCACTTAGATACTGTTTTTGAAAAAGATAGCCCATTCCAAAAGTTTGAAATGATTAATGATAGTGTTGCACATGCTCCTGGAGGTAATGATATGAAAGGGGGTAATGTTATTATTCTGTATGCTTTAAAAGCTTTGCATGATAACGGATTATTAAAAAATGCCCAAATAATTGCTGCTTTTACAGGCGATGAAGAGAGTACCGGAAAGCCTTTGACTATTAGCAGAGAAGATTTAGTAGCTGCAGCAAAACAAAGTGATATTGCTTTAGGGTTTGAAACTTCTACAGGATTTAATTACGCAACAGTTGCGCGCCGTGGCTCTTCTAGTTGGGAAGTTGAGGTTACGGGTAAAAGAGCACATTCTTCCGGAATATTTAATGAAACTACGGGGGCTGGTGCTATTTTTGAAATGTCTAGAATTCTCAACAGTTTCTATGAAGATGTAAAAGGAGCGGAGTATTTGACTTTCAATCCTGGAGTTTTATTAGGAGGTACATTTATTGATTACGATGCAAAGACAGGAAAAGGAAATGCTTTTGGCAAAACCAATGTGGTGGCACAAACGGCACTAGTAAAAGGTGGACTCCGATTTATGTCTGAAGAGCAAAAAGAAAATGCTAGAGGTAAAATGCGTGAGATTGTTGCGAATAATTTACCCAATACTTCTGCTACAATATCTTTTGAAGATAGCTATCCTGCGATGGGCCCTACAGCTGGTAATTTAAATCTTTTAAAACAATTAAATCAAGTAAGTCTAGATTTAAACCAAGGAGAAGTTATCGCTTATGATCCGGGTAAAAGAGGTGCGGCAGATACTTCTTTTGTTGCTGCGTATGTAGATGCATTAGATGGCTTAGGAACTATGGGTACAGGTGCACATACCCCAGAAGAAACGGTAAATCTAAATACAATAGAAGCATTAACGAAAAGAACGGCAATTTTAATTTATAGATTAATACATCAATAAAATTATGACAACACTTTCTTATAAGAACCAATCGGTACACATTGATGCAGGGGAATTGGTAAGTTTTCAAGTAGATGCCCAAGAATATATTCATCAAAAGGGGAGTCCCGGGTGGCGTAATGCAGATACAGAAATGTTTCCTATCATCGGACCTACGGCAGATGCTAATTTTAGAGTAGAAACCCCAAAAGGAACGGCTGTCCAAGATCAACATGGTTTGCTTCGTGAAATGAACTATCAAAAAGTTTCAGGAACTACAACCGAAGCCATATTTGAAAAAACGTACAAAGCAGGAACTTTGATTAAGAATTCTAAATATCCGGAAAAATCAACAGAGGAATTCTTGCAATGGCCGTATGATTTTACCTTTAGAAAAATTATAACACTTTCGGAAGAAGGTTTAGAAGTTCGTTTTGTGATTTCAGGAGTTTCAGGAATGCCGTATATGCTAGGGTATCATCCTGCTTTTAACCTAGTAACCGCTAATCCAACACTCCATGCGGGGACAATAGAAATAAGTCTAGAAGATGTTTTGGCCGTGGGGAGTAGAGCCTTACAGGTAGCAAAGTGCAAAGAGATTGCACTAAAAGACAAAAACACCATACATATAAAGACAGAAGGTTTTGGGAATTTTATGTTATGGACAGAAGTAAAAAATATGGTGTGTATTGAACCCATAACTTTTTATCCATATGCCGTGAAACAGGAACATCTTGCGGAAGGCTTTTCTATACTTGGAGCAGAAGACGCTATTTACAAAATGACGATTTCTGTTTCCAATTAAATATTTGAAATCAAGTATTTTATGAGTAACCTAGGTTACTTAGAGAATTAAAAATTAAGCATAAATTTGACGAATGCAAAAATACATTCCGATATTGAAATGGTTGCCTACCTATGATAAGCGCAACCTTTCTAAAGATTTGATAGCAGGTTTTACCGTAGGAATCATTTTGGTTCCACAGGGTATGGCTTATGCTATGATTGCAGGTTTACCACCTGTATATGGTTTGTATGCGGCACTTTTTCCGGTGTTAATGTATATGGTTTTTGGTACTTCACGGCAAGTGTCTGTAGGTCCAGTAGCTATGGATTCTCTTTTGGTAGCGGCTGGTTTAGGAGCCTTAAGTATTATTGGTATAGAAAATTATGTAGCCATGGCCATCCTATTGGCTTTTATGGTAGGAGTTATTCAGTTTTTATTAGGGGTGCTAAAAATGGGTTTTTTGGTAAATTTTTTGTCACGACCTGTTATCAGTGGTTTTACTTCTGCCGCGGCTTTTGTAATTATCTTTAGTCAGTTAAAACATTTATTAGGAGCGCCAATAGAAAGTAGTAAAATGTTTCATCAATTAGTGATCAATGCCTTTGATAAATTCGGAGAATCAAATTTGTATGATTTTGCGATTGGCTTATTAGGGATTATAATCATTTTAGTATTTAAGAAAATAAATAAAAAAATCCCAGCAATTTTGATAGTAGTAATTCTAGGTATTTTAGCTGTGTATGGTTTTAATCTAGAACAATACGGTGTTCATGTGGTAGGGGCAATTCCGACTGGACTGCCTATTTTTTCGCTGCCAACAATAGCCTTGGAAAATGTATTAAACCTGTGGCCCATAGCCTTAACCTTAGCATTAGTAGGATATTTAGAGACTATTTCCATAGGAAAAGCATTGGAAGAAAAATCAGGAGAAGAGACCATAGTTGCCAACCAAGAATTGATAGCTTTAGGTTTAGGGAATATTGTAGGATCTTTTTTTCAATCATACTCATCTACAGCTAGTTTTTCCAGATCTGCAATTAATGGTGAAGCAGGAGCAAAGACCAATTTATCGGCCTTGTTCAGTGTTGTTATGGTTATAGGAACCTTACTTTTTCTAACCCCCGTATTTTATTATTTACCTAAGGCTGCTCTAGCAAGTATAATTATGGTTTCTGTAATTGGGTTGATAGATGTGGCGTATGCTAAACAATTATGGCACAAACGAAAAGATGAATTTGTAGTATTGTTAATCACTTTTTTTGTAACCCTTTTTATTGGTATTCCTCAGGGAATTTTAATAGGGGTATTAAGTTCTCTTTTATTGATGGTATATAGAACTTCTAATCCGCATTTTGCAGTTCTAGGAAATATAAAGGATACAGACTATTATAAAAATATTACGCGGTTTGCAGATGAGGTAATCAATAGAGAAGACTTGCTTATTGTTCGTTTTGACGCACAATTATACTTTGGAAATGTAGGTTTTTTTAAGAACCAATTATTTAATGAGATTGATAAAAAAGGTATTAAATTAAAAGGGGTAATTCTAAACGCAGAGGCAATTAATTATATAGATTCTACTGGAGCACAAGCTTTGACAAAAGTAATTAGGGAGATTCACGATAGAAATATGCAATTCTATATTGCTGGCGCTATAGGACCTACCAGAGACATTATTTTTAATAGTGGAATTATCAATGAACTGCACAAAGAATTTTTATTTGTAAAGATTAAAGAAGCAGTGGCTTGTTTTGATGACCCTAGCTCTGTCTCTAGTTTAAAGGGACGGGTAGCGTATCAAAATCAGTTTAGAGTGTAACTAATGTTACTGATAACGTATGTAAGTTTATGTACTTTTGGAGTAAGGAGTAGTAGATTAATTAATAAAAATTGAGTAGGTATTCATCAAATTTCAAATGATGGCGCTAATCGAGAAAAAATAATAGAGATATGAAAATTGAACAAATATATACTGGATGCTTAGCACAAGGTGCTTACTATATTGAAAGTAAAGGAGAAGTGGCTATTATTGATCCGCTAAGAGAAGTAGGTCCTTATATGAAAAGGGCAGCGAATGATAAGGCGAAAATAAAGTACATTTTTGAAACTCATTTTCATGCAGATTTTGTTAGTGGTCATGTTACCTTAGCTAAAGAAACAGGGGCTGCAATTATTTACGGACCTAATGCAAACCCTTCTTTTGATGCTATAATTGCTACCGATGGTCAGGAGTTTACAGTAGGAGATATCACTATTAAGGTCTTACATACTCCAGGACATACTATGGAGAGTTCTACATTTTTACTAAAAAATGAAAATGGAAAAGACCATGCTATTTTCTCAGGAGACACCTTATTTTTAGGGGATGTGGGTAGACCGGATTTAGCCCAAAAAGCAGCAGATATGACGCAGGAACAGTTGGCAGGAACACTGTTTGATAGTCTACGTAATAAGATTATGCCTTTGGCAGATGACGTTATTGTATATCCTGCTCATGGTGCAGGATCTGCATGTGGTAAAAACATGATGAAGGAAACGGTAGATACTCTAGGGAATCAGAAGAAAATGAATTATGCCCTTCGTGCAGATATGACAAGGGATGAATTTATAAAAGAAGTTACAGACGGACTTTTACCTCCTCCAAAATATTTTCCTCTAAATGTGAAAATGAACAAAGAAGGTTACGAAGATTTTGATGAGGTTCTAGAACGAGGAGCTACAGCTTTAACTCCAGATGCTTTTGAAGTAGCAGCGAATGAAACGGGTGCTATAGTGCTGGATGTTCGCCATCAAGATGATTTTGTAAAAGGACATATTCCGCGTTCAATCTTTATTGGACTAAATGGTGATTTTGCTCCATGGGTGGGTGCATTAATTGCAGATGTTGATCAACCTTTATTGCTTGTAACTCCAGAAGGCAAAGAGGAAGAGGCAATTACTAGGTTATCTCGTGTTGGTTTTGATGGAACGATAGGCTTCTTAAAAGGTGGATTTGATGCTTGGAAGAAAGCAGCTAAAGATTATGACACGATTACATCGGTGCCAGCTTCTGAAGCCGTGAAGACCATAGCCGCAAAACATACTCCTGTATTTGATGTACGTAAGGAGACAGAATTTTTATCAGAGCATGTGAAAAGTGCAGAAAACACGCCTTTAAGTTCTTTAAATGATTATCTAGCAGAATTTCCTGAAAAAGAAACATTCTTTGTGCACTGTGCAGGAGGATACAGGTCTGTTATAGCAGCATCTATATTAAAGAGTAGAGGAATTCATAACTTAATAGATGTAGCAGGTGGCTTTGCAGCTTTGAAAGCAGATGGAGCGGAAGTAACAGAGTATGTTTGCCCCACAACATTGTAGAAAAAAATAGAATTTTATAAAAAGACCATCAGCAATTTGTTGATGGTCTTTTTTTTATCACTTTTATGATTTTTATCATTTTTATTGGTAGGGCGTAGTACTAATTTTACACGCTAAACAAACTTAATAAATTATGAATAAGCTAGCCATATCTTTAGTAAACTGGAACAACGGAATTGTCATGATCGGAATTTTTGCAGCCGTGTGTATTTCTTTAGTTTTAATTATTATTGCATTTATCAATAGTGAAAAGAAAAAATAATAGCGGGTTATTTTGTAGACAGGCTATAAATTTTATCTTCATTTTTGATTACATAATTGGCTATTAGTCGTTCTGTCTCAAAAGTATTTTTTTGCGGTGTGATAAACGGTGTTAGATCATCAATATTTTCAATCGCTATCTCATTTTCTACGAAGCCATATCCCATGTAGGTATTGTCTTGAATAAGGATGACCCCAGACTCATCTAGGGTTCTTCCTTTTTCTCTTATGATAAAGTTTACATTTTTAGACTGGATATCGTTTATGGCAGTTTTAACTTTGGTATTGTACACTTCAATAGGCTCTGTACCTCTGCAGATGCCTTCGCATTCTAAAATATCATAATGGGAGCATGCTGTTACATTCTCTTGCAAATGGCAGAATTTAGGACATAGTTTGTAGGTTTTGCAAAGCTCCTGTAAAAAACTTCTGCAATCTGTTTTTGAGTATAAAATATGAAAAGCATTGGGAGCCATTTTCAGGGTGTTCCAAGCTAAATGCATTACTCCATTACGGTCTTCATACGTAAATATTCCAAAAGGTTGAATCTTTTTTTTCTGCGCTCTATTGTATTCGGGATAGTGCTGTTTGATTGCATCAGATTCCATCAACAATGCCAATAGTTCACTCCCTGAAAGTTCAAAATCTAGAGCAGCGGTATTTTGACAAAGCGTAATTTCTTTAGTAGATTTATCATAGAAATGGCTAAGCACTCTTTTCTTTATATCTATAGCTTTACCTACATATATAATTTTACCCTTTGCATTTTTAAAAAAATAAATACCAGGTTCATTAGGTAACTTATCAAAATCAGATTTTGGCAAACCTGGCGGTAATGTAGCCTCTTGAGAACGTGCATTTAAAAACGACTTAAATACCGCGTCAGCATCCTCAACACGCAATAACTTTGCAAATAAAATAGTGGTTGCTTCAGCATCACCTCTAGCCCTATGTCTATCTGTAAGTGGTATCTCTAAGGCAGCACATAATTTCCCTAAACTGTAGCTATTATACCCTGGGATTAGTTTTCTAGACAAACGTACGGTGCACAGTTTTTTACGAATAAAGTCTACCCCAATAGATTTAAACTCGTGTTTTATGATATTGTAATCAAAATTTACATTGTGTGCAACAAAGATGGTTTCCTTCGTAATTTCTAATATTTTATCAGCAACTTCAGCAAATTTAGGGGCATTACGCACCATATTATTATCAATGCCTGTGAGGCCAGTAATAAAGTATGGAATTTCAGCTTCTGGATTTACAAGCGTTGTAAATTCATCTATGACATCATATCCGTCATATTTAAAAATAGAAATCTCTGTAATTTTATTGCCTTCAATGCCATTTCCTGTAGTTTCAATATCTATAATTGTATACAAAAGCCCTTTTTTTGTAGCAAAGTTACGGTATTTTTAAGCATGAAATATTCTTGAAAATATTTGAAAAACATGTTTGTTTTTTTACTTCATTTGTACTATAATTTTTGTGTTTACCCTAATAGGGAGGGCACCTTGAAGAAAAATATTTATTTCGGGTTTTTGAGGATTTTGAAATCGTTCTCAAAAGCATTCCATAGTTTGGAAGACCGATTATTAGGCCAGATTTCTTACTTCAGATCTATTAAAGAGTTTCATTTTTTGATTGTGAAAAATGAACGTACTATTCGTATTTTATTATTAAAACCCTTTACGAGCAAAGCATAGAAAGCTGTTATTGTTACCATGGCATACCAGGTATGAAGGGTAAGAGTCTATTATTCAACCAAAAAAATATAACGCTAATTAATTAACAATAATAAATATGAAAATAGTAGCAATTTCCATTTTACTATTAATAACCTCTTTTCTGAAAACAAATCAAGATACTTTAACAGTTACAGCAACCTATGAAGGTGTAGATGACGGTGTGTATTATTTTTCATCAGAAGAAGATTTTAACACCTATGCTTTTAAAGAAATAGAAGATGCAGCTAGTTCTAAATATAACATGGCTGATAGAAAATTAATAGGGACCGACTTTGAAGTTACCTATACATCTGAGGAGTTTTTAGATGAAGAAAACGAGACGTATGAAGTTTTAACGATTACGGATTTAAAACTAATTAAGAAAAATTAAATATATAGATAAGAGGGTATAGCTTTTTTGTTTATACCCTCTTATCACATACCTAAACGGCATAATAAATTGCGAAAAATAATTCAGGTTAAAAAGAATTTTTTATTTATCTCTCGCTGGGGAGAGTCATTAGATATTGCTTATGCTACCTTACAAGAAGGTAATGAAGTAAAATTCTACATAGAAGACAAAGCGTCTAAAGAAATTGGATATGGTTTTGTAAAGAAAGTACAGGACTGGAAAAAGCATGTAGATTGGGCAGATGTACTAATTTTTGATTATACCGGAAACGGAAAAGTATGTCAAGAATTACGTGCGCAAGGTAAATTGGTTTTTGGAGGTACTGAATATACAGACGCCTTAGAACTAGACCGTAATTTTGGACAAGAAGAGCTTAAAAGACATAAGATTAATATTCTGCCATTTAAAGAATTTGAGACTTTTAAAGAGGCTATAAAGTATGTTGAAGGGAATCCTAATGCCTATGTAATAAAACCATCTGGTGAAACACAAGAGTTAAAACAATTGCTTTTTGTGGGTAATGATGACTCTGGGCAAGATGTAGTTCGGGTATTGAAAGCTTACGAGAAATCTTGGGGAGATGATTTTGGTACCTTTCAACTGCAGCGAAAAGTAAAGGGAGTAGAGATATCTGTTTCTGCTTTTTTTAATGGTATTGAATTTTTAACGCCGATAAACATCACTTTCGAGCATAAAAAATTATTCCCAAAGGAGCTGGGAGTATCAACAGGAGAAATGGGGAGTAGTATGTTTTGGGTCAAAGATTCTCCAATTTTTGATAAAACACTAAAAAAAATGGAAGCAATACTTGCTAAAAATAATTTTTTTGGACATATAGATTTAAATTGTATTGTAAACGGACACGGCATTTATCCTTTGGAGTTTACCTCTCGCTTTGGTTTTCCGCAAATTTTTATCCAACGGGCAGGAATAACAGAGCCTATTGGTGAGTTGTTATATAAAGTAGCTTCTGGACATAAATTTCAACTTCAAGTAAAAAAGGGGTTCCAAGTTGGTGCTTTTGTGGTCGTACCACCATTTCCATATGAGGACAAAAAAACCTTTGAGTTATTTTCTAAAGATGCGGTAGTAATTTTAAAAAAGGATAGTTTGGAAGGGATACATCCCATGCATTTAAAAATTGTTAACGATCAGTGGCTCATTACAGGGAATACAGGGATAGCCCTATTAGTAACAGGAACGGGTTTAACCATGAAAGATGCGCAAAAAATGATGTATAATCGTATCAATACGGTCATTATAAACAACTGTTATTATCGTACAGATATAGGTGATCGTTGGTTTGAAGATTCGGATAAATTATGGTCTTGGGGGCTTTTATAAAAAAAGTATGGCGTTAGTTTTTTCTAAATATGTGGGTCATCCAGATACTTTTATTGATATGCTACCCTTAGATTGGCAAGAAGCTCTAAAATCAGTTTGGAATAAAATATCCGGAACTTCAGAAATTGTAGTTCTGAAGGAAGAAGGTGCTATTCTGGCAGGAGGAATTATTTTTAAAGAAATGACTGCAGATATGCAATTGTTTAAGGAAGAAGCAGAAGAGCTATTAGCGTCAAATAGCTATTATATTGGATATTTATGGGTTATAGAAGCCAGAAGAGGAGAAAACCTAGGCTCCTTATGGTTGCAGTATATACAGCTGCAGTATGCTAACAATTCTTTTTGGTTAACCATTGAAGAAGAAGGGCTAAAGCAATTTTATGAGAAAAATGGTTTTAGTTTATACTTAGAAAAAGAGAGCAATACGGAAAAAGAATGGTTGCTAAAGTCAAAATAAATCCCAAGTTCTTTTGTTGTTATAGGATTTATCTTACATTTGTTGTTCGTCTTTGATTCTGAATGCTATGAAAATCGACACTGTTTGTATTATTGATGATGATCCAATATTTGTATACGGGACAAAAGTGATCCTAAATAGCAATGGTAAATTTTGCTCTACAATTACAGTTTTTGAGAACGGCCAAGAGGCCCTAGATGATTTGGAGGCAATGCTAAAGTCTAATCAAGAATTACCAGAAGTAATTTTTTTAGATTTAAATATGCCTATTATGGATGGCTGGGATTTTTTAGATGAATTTTGTAAAATTCCAGATATAGAAAGTAAAACAAGAGTTTATATTTTAAGTTCTTCTATTTTTTCTGGAGATATAGAAAAATCAAAAGAATATAGTATTGTAAAAGACTTTATAAGTAAACCACTCACCGATATAAAATTCGAAAATCTTTTAAAGGAAATAGAGAATGAAAGAATAGGTAGAACTGCTTGAGTTCTACCTATTTTTTTATAGAGTTTTAGCGACAGCCTGTACTTGATCTAAAACACGCAGTAAGTTGCCACCCCAAAGTTTAGCAATATCTTCTTCAGAATACCCTCTTTTTACTAATTCAAAGGTAACGTTATAAGTTTCAGCAGCATCGTCCCAACCTTCAATACCACCACCACCATCAAAATCAGAACTCAAGCCTACATGATCTATGCCTATCAATTTTACTAAGTAATCTACATGGTCAATAAAATCAGATACATTTACGGCAGGAGGGGCATTGGTATCTGTCGCCACTAGTTCTTTTCCAATTTTTTTCACTTCAGTATAATCAGCAAAAAAAGCTTTCTTTTCATCGGTACTAAGGGCTCCTATTTCTGAACGCTCATAAAGTTTAAGATTAAGAGAATCGGCTATTTTATTGTAAATACCTTTCAGGTAAGCAGCTCTGGCCTCATGCTTTTCAGTATTTAGATAAGAGCTAAAGGCTACCGTTTGTATAACGCCACCGTTTTCTTTTAATAAAAGAAGTTGTTCGTCATCTAAATTTCTACTGTGATCACAAAGTTTACGTGCAGAAGAATGGGAGGCAATGATAGGTGCCTTAGATAAAGCAATCATTTGCTTCATAGCTTCTTTAGATGGATGAGAAATATCTATCATAACCCCGAGCTTATTCATTTCTTCAATTCCTTGTTTGCCCAAATCACTTAATCCATTATGAAGCCAAATACTATCATTTTCACCTGTATTAGAATCAGAAAACTGACTATGGCCATTGTGTGATAAGGAAATGTAACGAGCTCCTAAGTCATAATATTTTTTGAAATTAGAAAGATTCTCTCCAATAGGGTAGGCATTCTCCACACCAATCATCGCTACTTTTTTTCCGGCTTTATGAATTTTTCGCACATCATCAGATGTAAGAGCTAATTCAATTTTCTCTGGTGCAATTTTTTCGCATAAAAGATGTATGGCGTCAAATTTTTCTAAGGCATTAATTTCTGCTTTTTTATAGCCTGCAGGAGTTAGAGAATCTTGTCCTGTGTAAACAATTAACCAAGAAACATCCAAACCACCTTCTACCATCTTAGGAAGATTTATCTGCGTGTCTAAGCGTTGCGTGTAATTTATGCTATCTGTAAAATGAGCTACATTAATATCATTATGGGTATCTATAGTAATTACATTCTGATGAATGCGCTGTGCCTTTTGCTCTATAGTTTCTTCAGCTACTTCTTTAACCTCTTTTGGTTTCTCTTTACAAGAAAAGAATACTAAGGTTAGTAGCATAGCAAGGAAGGGAGTTAGTTTTTTTTTCATTTTGGTTTAAAGTTTTAATAGATTATTTAGTTCTCAGTACTAAACTTAAGCTTTTTTAATGGTATACTAAAAAGTATAGGAAAATGTGGACTTGAAATTAAGGGTTTGTAAAAATAGTGATGACACATTATTGTAAACCTATTTTAAGGGGGTAGTTATTGCGAAATGTAATATAAATGAAAGTTTAAATAATTGTACTTAGTGCTATTTTAGGACTATAAAAGGCCACTATTAGCAGTAAACACCCCTGATTTTTAGTGAAATAATAATACGTATTCAGAATAGGGAATTTAACTATTTTTAACAAACATACGTTTGTCCACTACAGTTTCTTAGTATAATTTTGGTCCCTTGATGAAAAAGGCATTCGGGCAATTTTTACTTCTAATTTGCATTCTAATCACCAACGGATGCAATGCCAGTAACTCCAATGTTGGGGACTCCTTTATATTTCAAAATTTTAATTCTTTAGAACGTTACGGAAACTATTTGAATGACGATCCGTCAATTCCTCAGTTTGTAGAAGCTCAAGATTTCAATGCGCATAAAAGACATTTTGCCGAAATCTCAGATGTTGAAGAAGAGAATGAAGAGCGCGTTTCTTCTCAAGAAAAAATTAATAACCTTACTTTTTCTGATCACTCTTTTGATCATGATAGTGTAAAACAGCTTTCTTACAAACTTTTAAAAGACATACGTTCTTTTGAAGCCAAATGCGTTGCAGTTTGTTTTAAACACTACGTGCGTTTTCAGGTGTATCGTATCTGATACATTCTTTGGTAGCCAACATCTTCCATGTGCTACTTAGTATTTCTTTTTAAATTATTTACAACAAAACAGGTGAGTTCTAATCCAAATAGAATTTAGGCTTGCCGCTATTTCAAACTTAAAAAATCATTTATTTTAAACTAGTAAAACTATGAGTAAAACTCCTATGTTTATTGGCTTGCTTGTATTCTTAATGCTTACAAGCTGCGGAGCAAAAAAAGAGGAAAAACATGAAGAAACTAAATTTCTTGTTACCAGTCCTATTAAAAAAGACACCTCAATAACTAAAGACTATGTAAGTCAAATTCATTCTATTAGGCATATAGAAGTTCGTGCTTTGGAAAGAGGATATCTTAAAAACATTTCGGTGGATGAAGGACAAACAGTAAAAAAGGGACAGGCGATGTTCCAAATTATGCCTAATGTGTATCAAGCAGATTTACAAAAAGCAGCTGCAGAAGCAAAAGTTGCAGAAATTGAATTGAAAAACACACAATTATTAGCTGATGGTCAGGTGGTGTCAGAAAATGAACTTTCTATGGCTAAAGCTAATTTTGATAAAGCCAATGCTGAAGTGTCACTAGCAAAAACCCACTTAGGATTTACAAATATCAGAGCACCTTTTGATGGGATTATGGATCATTTACATGTACGAGAAGGAAGCTTGTTAGATGAAGGAGAATTATTAACTACACTTTCTGATAATAGTAAAATGTGGGTGTACTTTAATGTTCCAGAAGCAGAATACTTAGATTATATCATGAGCTTTGATAAGAAGGAAAAGAAAGAAGTTAGGCTTCTAATGGCAAATAACAAACCTTTTAATCAAAGTGGTATTGTGGAAACTATAGAGGCGGATTTTAATAATCAGACTGGAAATATTGCTTTTAGAGCAACCTTTAATAACCCAGATAGGATATTAAGACACGGAGAAACTGGGAGTATTTTAATGACCACTCCTTATAAAGACGCATTAATTATACCACAGAAAGCAACATTCGAAATTCTAGATAAAAAATACGTGTTTGTGGTAGATCAGGAGAATATTGTCAGACAGACTGAAATTTTTATCGCTGCAGAATTGCCCCATTTATACGTAATAAGCAAAGGTTTGAAGGCTTCAGATAAATTTTTGTTAGATGGTATCCGTATGGTGAAAAATAATGAGAAAATTAGCACTGAATTTATGGAACCTAATGAGGTGATTTCTAAGTTGGCGGTTTACGCTGAGTAATAAAACTAATCCAAAAAAGACATGTTCAGTAATTTTATAAAAAGACCGGTATTGGCAATTGTCATATCGGTAATAATCGTATTTACGGGGCTGCTTTCTATAAAGCAATTACCCATATCACAATTTCCAGAGATTGCACCAACTACCGTAAACATTTTTATAGCCTATCCTGGTTCAAGTGCAGATGTATTGGTTAAATCTACATTAATACCTTTAGAAACGGCTATAAATGGTGTGCAAGGCATGCGTTATATCGCGTCAGATGCTACAAGTGCTGGGGAAGGGACGTTGCGTATCATCTTTGAACCGGGTACAGACCCTAATCAGGCAGTAGTCCGGGTAAAAACAAGAGTAGATCAGGTTATGCCTTTATTGCCAGACTTGGTACAGCGTGAAGGGGTAATTATTACGCCAGTACAACCAAGCATGTTGATGTACGTAAACTTGTATAGTGATAATGTGGATGACCATGAATTATTTCTCTACAATTATGCATATACTAAGATGATCCCTGAAATTCAGCGAATTGATGGGATAGCGAGTGCTCAGATCTTAGGGAGTCGCAAGTATGCTATGCGTGTTTGGCTGAAACCAGATCGCATGCGCGCATATAATGTTTCTGCAGAAGAAATATTAAAAGCAATGGAGGAGCAAAGTATTTTGGCAAGACCAGGTAGAATAGGGCAGAGCTCAGGTAAAACTTCGCAATCTTTAGAGTATGTATTAATGTACCAAGATAGGTATGACGAACCAGAGCAATACGAAGATATTATCATTAAGGCCAACGAGGAAGGGGAGATTTTAAAATTAGGAGACCTAGCGGATGTGGAGCTTGGTAGTGAGTTTTTTGATATCTATTCCAATTTAGATGGTAAGCCTTCAGCATCAATTGTTTTAAAACAAACTTTTGGCAGCAATGCAAGTGATGTTATAGCAGAAGTCAAGGACAAATTAAAAGAGTTGAAGGAGGATTTACCTTCTGGTATGGAGTACAGAATTAGTTATGATGTTTCTAACTTTTTGAATGCGTCTATAGAGCAAGTTATTCATACACTTAGAGATGCTTTTATACTGGTAGCTATAGTGGTATTCTTATTTTTAGGAGATTGGAGGTCTACTTTAATTCCTATCATCGCAGTGCCTGTTTCATTGATTGGAGCCTTCTTTATTATGCAATTGTTTGGTTTGTCAATTAATTTAATAACCTTATTTGCTTTAGTGCTAGCTATTGGTATTGTCGTTGATGATGCTATTGTTGTTGTAGAAGCCGTACATGCAAAAATGGAAGAAACCCATTTAGGTCCTTTTGAAGCCGTGAAGCTAGTCGTAAATGAAATAGGAGGTGCTATTATAGCGATAACATTGGTGATGGTATCGGTTTTTATTCCGATTGCATTTATGTCGGGCCCTGTTGGAGTATTTTATAGACAATTTTCCATAACCATGGCTGGGTCTATCATTTTATCTGCGGTAGTAGCGCTTACATTAACCCCGGTTCTCTGTGCAATGATTCTTAAAAATGATCATGGCAAACCTAAGAAGAAATCACCGATAGATAAATTTATTGCTTGGTTCAATAGAGGTTTTGAAAAGCTTACGGGAAGGTATGTGAACATTTTAAATAAAATTGTTGCGAGAAGAGTTTTGACTTTTGGGATCTTAATAGCATTTTGTGTTGGGATATTTGTTACAAACGAAGCACTACCCGCTGGTTTTATTCCAAATGAAGATCAGGGGATGATTTATGCGATAATCCAAACCCCACCAGGATCTACCCTAGAGCGAACAAATGATATTGCTAGAAAATTACAGAAGATATGTGAAGAAACAGCAGGTGTAGAATCTGTCTCTTCTTTAGCAGGATATGAAATTATGACAGAAGGGCGTGGTTCAAATGCAGGTACTTGTTTGATTAACCTTAAGCCTTGGTCTGACCGGGAGCATTCCGTACATGAAATCATGGAAGAGCTAGAAGAGGAAACTAAAAATTTGGGTGCAGTCATTGAGTACTTTGAACCACCAGCTGTACCAGGTTTTGGATCTTCAGGAGGCTTCTCAATGCGTTTGTTAGATAAAACCAATGGTACGGATTATCAAGAGTTTGATAAAATCAATAAGAATTTTATGGATGCGCTAGCTAAACGGGAAGAACTAACAGGCTTGTTTACCTTCTTTTCCGCGAATTACCCTCAGTATGAGTTAAAAATTAATAATAAAATTGCCATGCAAAAAGGGGTTTCTATTGATAAAGCAATGGAGAACTTAAACATTTTGATAGGTAGTACTTATGAACAAGGGTTTATCCGCTTCGGGAGATTTTTTAAAGTGTATACACAAGCAGCTCCAGAATACAGGGCATTACCCTCAGACCTTGAAAAATTATTTGTAAAGAATGAAGAGGGAGAAATGGTTCCGTATTCTGCATTTATGACCATGGAAAAGCGTTTGGGACCAAATGAAATTACACGTTATAACTTATATAACTCAGCATCAATAAACGGACTTCCTTCCAACGGATTTACCACTGGCGATGCTATCACTGCGATAAAAGAAGTAGCCAAAGAAACACTGCCAAGAGGCTATGATATTGCTTGGGAGGGCTTGTCGTATGATGAGGCGCAGCGAGGGAACGAATCACTTTATATTTTCATGGTAGTTCTAATCTTTGTATACTTTGTTCTTGCCGCTCAATATGAAAGTTTTTTACTTCCTTTTGCGATTATTTTATCACTTCCTGTTGGTGTTCTAGGTTCATTTGTATTATTGAAGACTATGGGGTTAGCCAATGATGTCTATGCGCAAATTGGACTTATTATGTTAGTTGGGCTTTTGGGGAAAAACGGAGTGCTTATTGTGGAGTTTGCAGTTCAGAAAAGGCGTCAAGGAAGTACAATTCTTGAGGCTGCCATTGAAGGAGCAAGAGTAAGGTTTAGACCAATTTTAATGACTTCTTTTGCTTTTATAGCAGGATTGATTCCTTTAGTTGTGGCGCATGGCGCGGGTGCAATTGGAAACAAAACTATTGGTGGTTCTGCCATGGGAGGTATGTTAATGGGGACTTTTATCGGCGTTTTAATTATCCCAGGATTATATTACATATTTGCAACTATGGCAGACGGAAGAAGTTTAATTAAAGGAGAAGCTACGGAGCCTGTTTCAGAAGAATTTATTAGAGAGAGTGAAGCCGGAGGTAAGACAAAAGCAACACTTCGAGAAGTAAAAAAATTATTGAAAAAATTAACCAAAAAAAATGAGGATGAAATTTAATAAAAGCAAGCTCATAGGCTATAGATGGTCCTCTTTGGTAGGTCTTTTAGCACTGGTAAGTGTCTATGCTTGTGTGCCAATGAGAACGCTAAAAGAAGAAGACACCAGCGTTCCGGAACAGTATGCAAATCAAACTATAGATACTGTAAATACCGCTAAGATGAAATGGCGCGATTTTTTTTCGGACCCTTATCTAGTTTCTTTAATAGACACAGCATTGGTGCATAATCAAGAGTTAAATATCATGCTTCAACGCGTAGATATGTCTAAAAATGAAATAAAAGCGAGAAAAGGGGAGTATTTACCTTTTGTCAATTATTTTGGTGGCGCTGAGGTTGAGAAAGTAGGTGAGCATACCCGAAATGGCGCTGTGGAAAACAACCTTGAAATTAGAGAAGGAGAGGAGTTTCCAGAACCGTTATCAAACTATGCTTTTGGCCTAAAAGCCTCTTGGGAAATTGATGTTTGGAAGAAGTTACGCAATGCTAAAAAATCTGCTGTGTTTGAATATTTATCTACCGTAGAAGGTAAGAATTTCATGGTGACTAGTTTAGTTTCTGAAATAGCTAATTCTTATTATGAGTTACTAGCCGTAGATAGTCAGTTGGCTATAATTGACCAAAATTTAGAGCTTCAGGAGCATGCGCTTATTATGGTTAAGCTTCAAAAGCAAGCAGCAAGAGCCACGGAGTTGGCGGTCAAAAAGTTCGAGGCAGAAGTTTTGAAAAATAGAAGCCATAGATTTGAACTAAAGCAAGAGATCGTAGCGATAGAAAATAAGATTAATTTTCTAATGGGTAGATCGCCACAAACGGTAGCTCGTAAGTCTGGAGATTTTATTACGACAGCTGTTGATGCTATGTATGCAGGTGTACCATCTCAATTATTTTTAAATCGTACCGATGTTCGCCAAGCAGAATTAGAGTTAGAAGCGGCTAAATTAAATATAAGCGTAGCAAAAGCTAATTTCTATCCTTCATTTGATATAACAGCAAATGTAGGTTTAGAGGCTTTTAAACCGAAGTATTTAAACACAACTCCAGAATCTCTTTTGTATTCTGTTGTGGGTGATGTTGTAGGACCTTTAATTAATAGAAATGCGATTAAAGCGGCATATAAAAATGCTAATGACAAGCAGATACAAGCAGTTTTTGAATATGAAAAAGCAATCTTAAATGCCTATATAGAGGTTTCAAATGAACTTTCTAATATAGATAATTTAAAGAAAAGTTTTGATTTAAAAGTAGGCCAAGTAGATGCGTTAACAGAGTCTATTGATATTTCCATACGTTTGTTTCAGTCCGCTAGAGCAGATTATATGGAGGTGCTTTTAACGCAGCGTGATGCGCTAGAGGCTACTATTGAGCTTATTGAAACTAAAAAAGATCAATTGATTGCACAGACCACGATGTATAAAGCACTAGGTGGCGGCTGGAATTAACGCTTAAAAAATTGTTTAAATGCCGTGAAAAAGCCTGTAGAGAAATTTACAGGCTTTTGTTTTTTAGGATGCTTTTGATCCAACTGTTTTTTTTATGACACACACTATATCGTCATCAGCTAATCGTGAAGCATTTAATCTTCCAATTATAGATTCTGTTTCTAGATATTCAAATAGTGCATCAGAGACATAAGGCTTTAAGTGATTGATGTTTGTACTATTTGATAGTATTACTTCTCCGGTATGCTTATTAATTAAGCTATAATAGTAGTTAAATAATTCCATAACTTATTTTGTTTTATTTTGGATGCAACTGACGTGTTTTTAGAACTATAAAACTAATAATAGATTATTTTTTAAATGAACTCAAATGCTAAAAAATAAAACTCAAATCACTTTTATAGCTTTGTTTAAGTACTTTTAGAGAGGTGGTTGAAATAATCTATTGACATTTATTTATAAGTTACAATGTAAATTTGTTTTCATGGTAGAATATATATCCTCACTTTTGCGTTGTACTTAGATGATCAAAATTTTTATGATTTGAGGTTGACTTTACAGGAGATTTAGTTAGTTAAATTAAACATGACAGTAGTAAGAAATGGAAAATTTTAAGCATATAAAAGTAACAACAACTTCTTCTCTGCAGAATGTTGAAATAGTAGAATACTTGGAACCTATTTCTGTAACTATCGTTATTGGGATGAATTTCTTTGAAGATGTACTAACAGGATTTCGGGATGTTATTGGAGGTAAGTCTAATACGTATACCAAATCATTAGAAAAGATTAATGAAGAAGCTATTATAGAACTTAAAAGACGTGCCCATTATTTAAATGCCAATTACGTTATTGGTCTCAGTATTGATAATGATGAGATTTCTGCGCAAGGAAAATCAATGTTGATGGTTACAGCAATGGGTACAGCGGTAAGAGTTGCCGGAAAGGCTAAGAATATCATAAAGAATTCAACATCCATAAATTTAGAAGCTTTTGAACAATTGTCGTTAAAAGCGCAACTCCTGGAAAGTGCAGAGAAAGACGAATTGATTTTAACTGAAAATAAGTGGCATCAAATTATAGAAAATCAAGTGTCAGAATTAATTCCTTTTCTTTTAACCAAGCTCACCAATAACTTAAGCCAGTTTGATGTCAAAGAAAATATTAAGTTATTTTTTGATACGCTGGAAAGAGAAGACACGATTACCCAGATTTTTGATTTCTTAGAACGCAATGAAGATAGAGATTTGGAGTATGTACTTGAAGTAATACAAGAATTGCATATGGTAGATTATGATAAAAACCTAAAGCTACTGACGAGCAAGAAGCGGTATTTGAATATTTTGGGCGCTTCCATCGCAGGAATGCATAAGAAGGCCTATTATACATCTGATCTAAAATTGATGGAAGAAACCATTTTGGTGCTCGAGGAAAAATTTCCTGTTACAGCAAGCTTTATGAGGTCTAAAGAATCGTTCTCAGACAAAGAAATTGATGTTTGGAAATGTGAATGCGGCACTGAAAATAATTTAGAAAGAGAAAGCTGTAGAGCGTGTAAAACAGATATTCATGGGTTAAAAGATGCTACAATTAATCTAAAAGAAATTAAAGAAAGCTTGATTTATAAATTGGCTATTTTACAGAAAAATTTTGCTCAATAAATTTAGTGCAATGAAATATTTTTTAAGTATTACCCTCTTATTATCAATTCTTTCATGTAGCAGTGAAGAAAACACTACTTCTGCTGATCCTGTGGATGATACGGGCACTCCGCTAGTAAGTAGTGCTATTCCCATTTACAATCAGGCGTATCAAGAGAACTTTGAGGCAGATAAGATTAGTGCTATTTTAAACAACGCCAAAAATGGATATGTTTTATTAGATCCTTTTCAAGAAGAGGTAACTAATCATGTAGCAGCGATACAGGCAAATGGTAACCAAGTAGGTGCTTATATCAGTATTGGTACGGGTGAAACTTATAGAGATGACTATGAACAAATAAAACCTTACTTAGTAGCCACTCCTTGGGGAGAATGGCCCGATGAGTTCTTTGTAAAAGAAACTACATCTGGAGTATTAGAAGTAATGAAGGCGAGAATAGATAAGATTGCTGCTTGGGGATTTGACTGGGTAGAGTTTGATAATATGGATTGGGCTTTTGATGATGAAGCTAGAGATACCTATAGAATAACAGCATCGGAAAGTGAAGCAATTACTTACTATCAAGAATTATGTGCTTATGTGCATTCAAAAGGAATGAAATGTATGGCGAAAAATAGTGTAGAAGATGCTGCCAATTTTGATGGTGTCCTATATGAATCTTATTCCGATGAAAAAAATTGGTGGGATCAATCTGGAGCACAAAGCTTTTTGGATGCGGGAAAATTGGTGATTATTAATCATTACAATGAGAAATCTTGTGGAGAAGTGTATTCTGAATATAAGGGCATTTATAATGATGACCTTTCCTTTATTTGTGAAGATGCCATATTAAAAAAATATGTTCATTATAATGAGTAGGTGAGCCTATCGTAGTCAAATAAAAGATCCCAGTAAATTTAAATTTGCTGGGATTTTTTATAGACTATTATGGCTAGATCTATCACCATTTACGTCAGTTTTACTATAAGTTACTACAGATGAAGTTCCTGTGATTTCTAGTGATTAGCGCATAAATACATGTTAATTAGGGAGTTGTGTTCTGGCAAATAACATAGGAGTCTCGAAATTAATAGTGCTAAATTAATATATTTATGCTAATTTGGTATATATGAAAATTGAACTATGTCCTAATTGTGGGTCAGACCATAAGATTAAAAGCGGAATTGTCAATAATAGGCAGCGGTATAAGTGTAAACAGTGTAGTTATTTCTTTTCTGTAAATAAGATAGGAAAGAAGATAGATGATTATTACATAAACAAGTCGCTTCAGTTGTATTTAGAGGGATTGTCATATCGGGAGATAGAACGTATTCTTGGGGTGTCTCATGTTAGTATTATGAACTGGGTCAAGAAGTATAATGTTAAGCGTCCTTACAATTCTAGCTACCACCCTACCTATAAAATATTAAATGCAATAGAGCTAGGTAAGTACTTTCTAAATGCTGAAAATATTAAAGGGGCAGGAGTAGTAGTGACAGAGTTGGGAGATAAATTTATGCTTATAAAATGGGAGCGTTTCAAGGATTAAGTATATCTATTTAACAAAATAGTATATTAGTTTTTTGTTAACAAATTGTTTTTAAGAGATTAGTGGTGCACACAAAACCAATTATTCACTTATTAATCAACGTAACAATGGGAAAACAAACACTAATATGGATAGGGGTATTTCTCGCCTCCTTTCAGATTATAAATGCCCAAGGCTCTCCTGATTATACCGGAGGTCTTAAATTTAAATTTAATGAGGAGGGCTCAAAATATCTGCGAGTCATTTCCTGGGCACAAGTACAAGCAAATTATAATACGGAGAATACCTTTGATGCCAATGGTAATGAGAATAGTCGCCTAAACTTTAATCTACGACGAGCACGTGTATTAATGTTTGCACAAATCAATAAAGATTTTTTAATCTTAACGCATTTTGGACTCAATAGTTTAACAAGCACTACCCTAAGTCCTACAGGAAAAGGAGATGGTTCTCAACTATTTTTTCACGGAGTTTGGGCACAATATAATATAGGCGATGATCTAACGCTAGGCGGAGGCTTGCATTATTTTAATGGTATTTCAAGATTAAATAATCAGAGCACCTTAAACATGATGACGATGGATAACCATCGTCAAGCTTGGGCAACTATTGGGTTATCGGATCAGTTTGCACGTCATTTAGGATTTTTTGCCAAAGGAAATTTTGATCGGTTGCAATACCGGGTGGCAATCAATGATGCTTCGGCCTCTTCTTTAGATTCACGTACTGCGGCGGTAAATAGTTTTGCGGTTTATAATGGGCGTGCTACTTTGGGGTCTAAAGATGCCGGTAAAGCCTATGCCGGTTACTTCGATTATCATTTTTTAGATCAAGAATCTAACTTCTTGCCCTATAAAGTAGGAACGTATGTGGGAAGTAAAAAAGTGTTCAACATAGGAGCAGGCTTCTTTCTACATCCCAAAGGATCTGTTATAGACAATGGTACTTTAGCCGCTCCTAATTTAGTAGGAGAAGATGTCTCAATTTTCGCTGCAGATGCTTTCTATGATGCGCCAATTGGCGAAGATGGTAGTGCTGTAACTGCTTATGCAATGTTTCAATCTAGTGATTACGGAAAAGATTATTTATTCAGTGCCTATGGCACAGGGAATATGCTTTACGGGCACGTAGGTTACGTTTTCAAAGGAGACATTACAAAGACAAGGTACCAACCTTATTTAAGCTATGGCACCCATAGTTATGATGCTGTAGAGGACAACCGAAATACCTTTGGTATTGGAGTAAATGCTTTTATGAGTGGTCACAACTCAAAATTAACGTTAGAATATCAAAATCAAAGTTTTGGCGCAGTAGATTCTAATATTATATCGCTTCAAGCGATGATTTACCTATAAAAATAAAAATTATGTCTGATAAACAAAAAAATGCAACAGCGTACTGGAAGGAAAATCTGCGGTACCTAACTATTCTATTATCCATTTGGTTTTTAGTTTCCTTCGTTTTTGGAATCTTAATGGTCGATCAATTAAATGAGATAAAAATGGGTGGCTTCAAGCTAGGGTTCTGGTTTGCACAGCAAGGGTCTATTTACGTATTTGTTGTACTCATATTCGTCTATATACGATTGATGAATAAGTTGGATAAAAAATATGGTGTTGACGAATAAACTAACTAAAAAAATAAATATATTATGGGAATACTAACTTGGACCTGGATACTCGTAGGGATAACTTTTGCACTTTATATCGGGATTGCCATTTGGGCTAGAGCAGGATCTTCAAAAGAATTTTACGTTGCAGGAGGTGGTGTGCCACCAATTATCAATGGTATGGCAACTGCAGCCGATTGGATGTCTGCAGCATCATTTATATCATTAGCAGGTATTGTATCTTTCGGGGGCTATGATGGCTCTGTTTACCTTATGGGGTGGACCGGTGGGTATGTGCTTTTAGCTTTGCTACTCGCTCCTTATCTAAGGAAATTTGGAAAATTTACAGTACCAGATTTTATTGGAGATCGGTATTATTCTAACGTAGCCCGTATCGTGGCTGTCATTGCGGCCCTAATAGTGTCATTTACTTATGTGGCTGGTCAAATGAGAGGGGTAGGCATTGTTTTTTCAAGATATTTAGAAGTAGATATTGAGACTGGTGTTTATATCGGTATGACTATCGTACTCTTCTATGCAGTACTTGGCGGGATGAAAGGAATTACCTATACACAAGTAGCGCAATATTGTGTTCTTATTTTTGCTTTTATGGTTCCAGCGATTTTTATTTCGTTTGAAATGACAGGAAATGCTATTCCGCAATTAGGATTTGGCGGTACAGGTGATGATGGGACGTACCTTTTGGATAAATTAGATGGTTTACATGCAGAACTAGGTTTTAGTGAGTATACTACAGGAAGTAAATCTATGATAGATGTGTTTGCGATAACACTAGCCTTGATGGCGGGTACTGCTGGTTTACCGCATGTTATTGTCCGTTTCTTTACAGTACCTCGTGTAAAAGATGCAAGGAAATCTGCAGGTTGGGCTTTATTATTTATTGCAATCATGTATACTACAATTCCGGCTGTAGCGGTGTTTGCGAGAGTTAATCTTATAGAAACAGTTAGTAATAAGCCCTACGACGGATTGCCAGAATGGTTTGCAAATTGGGAGAAAACTGGACTTTTAAAATATGAGGACAAAAATAATGATGGTGTAGTTCAATATGTGGCAGATAAGAATGCAAATGAACTTACTATTGACCGTGATATAATGGTACTTGCAAATCCTGAGATAGCAAAATTACCTAATTGGGTAATTGCATTAGTAGGAGCAGGAGGATTGGCTGCAGCATTATCTACAGCGGCAGGTTTATTATTAGTAATAGCATCTTCTATTTCTCATGATTTATTCAAGAAAATTTTAATGCCCACAATTAGTGAAAAAGGTGAGCTTATTGCTGCGCGCCTCGCAGCTGCAGTTGCAGTAGTAATTGCAGGTTATTTTGGGATCAATCCTCCAGGATTTGTTGCCGCTGTCGTCGCATTAGCCTTTGGTCTTGCTGCCGCCTCATTCTTTCCGGCAATTGTATTAGGAATCTTCGATAAACGTATGAATAAAGAAGGGGCCATTGCAGGTATGGTAATAGGTTTGGGCTTAATGCTATTTTATATGCTGAAATTTAAATTTGGAATCTTTGACGGAGGGAAAGAAGCTGTTGATAGTTTAAAATCTAGTTGGTGGTTTGGTATATCACCTGAAGGATTTGGTACGGTCGCTATGTTCGTAAACTTTGTCTTCTCTGTTGTGATCTCGAGAATGACACCTGCCCCACCAGAAAATGTTCAGGATATTGTAGAAAATATCAGAATACCTTCTGGGGCAGGAGAGGCTTCTGGACATTAAAAATAAATACTTTTTTATGTATGAGATATCGTTTGAATAACGGAAGGGTATTAAATTAAAATTAGTTAGTTAACCTAAAATCAGCATTGCAATTTTTGTAATGCTGATTTTTATTGAGGTAATAAAATGATTTTTTTTCACTACTTTATACACGGCAAACAGTATAGTAAATCAACTAATAACTAAACATGAAGAAACGTCATGAACAAAAACTAGTCGTCCTTTCGATTGCTTTATTTTTACTATTTAATGTACCCTTTGTCTTAATTTTTAATTTTGAAGGGGCGTTATTTGGTATTCCAACGTTTTACTTTTCTATGTTTTCTATTTGGTTGCTTTCTATCGTAATTTCAGGAATTGTTCTAAAACGATATTATGAATAATTACTTGTTAATCATTATTATCGTTGTGTATTTAGCAGTGCTGTTTTTCATTGCTTTTTTGGCGGAAAAAAAGAAAAAAAGCAAATGGGTAAACAATCCCTATGTGTACACTTTGTCTTTAGCAGTTTATTGTTCTGCTTGGACGTACTATGGCAGTATCGGGATTGCGGCCAATTCTGGAATTGATTTTTTGCCTATTTATTTAGGTCCTGTTATTGCTGCACCTTTATGGATTGTAGTGCTTCGTAAAGTAATACGAATTTCTAAGCAAAATAAAATCTCTTCCATAGCAGATTTCATTTCTCTGCGGTATGGGAATAATAGGTTTCTGGGAGCTCTAGTTACCTTGGTTTGTCTTTTTGGTACCATTCCCTATATTTCGTTACAACTAAAAGCGGTCTCAGAAACCTTTGAAATTATGGGTGATAATATTTCGCATGTTTCAACTAATATTTTTAATGATTCTACCTTTTATGTAGCGCTACTTTTAGCCATATTCGCAACGTTTTTTGGTACACAAAAAGCAGATGCGTCAGAAAAACATACAGGAATCATTGCAGCAGTAGCTTTTGAATCGGTATTAAAACTGGTGTTCTTCTTAGTTGTTGGTGTTTATGTAACTTTCTATTTATTTGATGGTACCACCGATATTTATGCGCAAATAGCCACTAGAACTAATTTTAAAGAACTAACCAGTCTTTCTGGATTGGAAGAAGGGTTTAATTGGTTTTTTATGATTGGATTGTCATTTATGGCCATCTTTTTATTGCCTCGACAATTTCAGGTTTCAGTATTAGAAAATACCAGAGAAAAATATTTAAAAAAAGCGATCTGGTTATTTCCACTTTACCTCCTATTGTTTAACATATTTGTAATTTTTATCGCTTGGGCGGGAGAGCTAACTTTTGGAGGTACTGCGAATTCAGAATATTACACCTTACTTTTACCTTTAGAGAATGGCAACTCATTTCTAGCCACTTTAGTTTTTCTTGGAGGATTCTCTGCAGTCATTTCCATGGTAGTGGTTTCTACATTAGCACTGTCAACTATGGTGAGTAATAATTTAATTATTCCTTATGGCTTTTTAGACAAATTCATTAGGAATCAAACGGAAAGGAATGCGAAGTATATTAAGAATATTCGTCGGATTTCTATTTTTACCATTATCATCATAGCGTATTTCTTTTATGTCTCTTTTTCGAGCGAATTATCTTTGTATGCTATAGGGCTAATTTCATTTGTGATTATAGGCCAACTAGCACCTTCTTTCTTTATTGGATTATTCTGGAACCGTGGCTCTTCCAAAGGGGCTATAATAGGGATTATTGTTGGTTTTCTTATAACCGTATATACGTTAATACTTCCATTTACGATAGCAGCAACGGGTCGAGAGAATTTTACGGAGTTAGGATTGTTTGGTATTAGTGCTCTTAAGCCTTATGCTCTTTTTGGAATTGATTTTTTGAGTCCGCCAGCACATGCTTTTTTTTGGAGTATCTTAGTTAATTTACTCTGCTATCTCGTGTTCTCTATTATGACGAAAGGGAATTATCGAGAACGTAATTACGCAGAAATGTTTGTAGATAGTAATAACTTCACCGCCTTGCAAGACAGTGCACTTGTTTGGAAAGGAGAAGCCTACGTAGCAGATATAAAAAATGTCCTTATTCGATTTTTAGGAGAAACTAAAGCGGCTAGAGCCTTAAAATTATTTTTCACAAAATATAACTTACCATTAGATACGCAATTAGCAGATGCTAGACTGATCAATTTTTCAGAAAAGCTTTTGACGGGGAGTATAGGTAGTGCATCTGCTAAAATATTAATTTCTAGTGTGGTTAAAGAAGAGCAAATAAGTTTAGTAGAGGTGCTAAAAATTTTAGAAGAATCAAAGAAGAATATCGTAAGTAATAAAATGCTTCTTGAAAAATCAGACGAGCTCTCGCAATTATCTTCAAAATTAAAAGATGTAAATGAAGAGCTTGTAGTTAAGGATAAGCAAAAAGATGAGTTTTTAGATACCGTAGCACATGAGTTGAAAACGCCTATTACGGGGATTAGAGCTGCTACGGAACTTCTAATGGATGAAGAGGATGATATGCCAAAGGAGATTAAAAAGCAGTTCCTGAATAACATCCTTCAAGATTCAGATAGGCTAGGGCGACTCATTAACAATATTCTGGATTTTGAAAAGATGGAAACAGGTCGACTTAGCTTAAATAAAAGCTCTTTGGATATTCAAAAAACCATAAGAACGGCAGTAGAACGCACGCAACATATTGCAGCTAAAAAAGGAATCAAAATAAACATAAAAAATGTCCATCGTTTTTATTTAAATTATGATGAAGATAGAATTATTCAGGTGTTGTACAATTTGCTTTCAAATGCTTTGAAATTTTGTGAGCCAGAATCTGGACACATTGAAATAGATTATAGGCTAGGAAACGAAGTGCTTGAGATTGTGGTAAGAGACAATGGAAAGGGGATACCTCTTGAGGATATCGACTTTATTTTTGATAAATTTTATCAATCTCAACATCAAAATACCATTAAGCCAGAAGGCAGTGGATTAGGCTTAGCGATTACACGACAAATTATAGAAAAACACGGTGGAAAAATTTGGGCCTCTAAACATATAAAAACAGGTGCAGAACTTGTTTTTACGTTGCCATTTAGTTAACTTGGTTACAGATTTTATGAAGTACAAGATTTTAATCGTCGATGACGAACCAAATATAGTAATGTCACTAGAATATGCCTTTAAAAAGCAGGATTTTGAGGTTTTTATAGCTAGGGATGGTAGTGAAGCATTAGAACTATTGAAACTTAGCACGCCAGATATTGTGTTGCTAGATATTATGATGCCAAATGTAGATGGGTATCAGACGTTAAAACATATAAAAAGTACCGCTAGTTTAGAAGCTACAAAAGTAGTTTTCTTAACAGCAAAAAATAAAGCTTCGGATATTGAAAAAGGATTAAATCTAGGAGCTGATAAATATTTAATTAAACCTTTTTCAGTAAAAAAAATAGTCGCAGAAATTCTGCAACTAATGACTTAAAAGCAGTCTTATAAGTCTTTTTTAAATATTGGTTTTGTGTGCAAACAAACAATGTTTAACTAAAATTTTAAGACGTGAAGTATCAAATAAAACCACATACATCAGATATTCTTATTACGATTTATGTAGTAATTACTTTGTTCTATAGAATAAAGTTTGAAAACGAAGCAGGCGTAACGGCACTACAATCTCTTGTAATCGGTCTATGCCTTATTGCTATGCCTTGGTCTCTTATCAAACTGAAGATCCTTAATCCCAAGTGGTTCGGCTTATTTAATCCTAAAAAATCAGAGCTCTGATCTTTAGGAAAAAAGTGTTGGGTGCCTAGCTTCTTTCCTAATGCTAGATGGTCAAAAAATACAAGGCTTACCCCAATACCTATTTAGATTTAGTGATGCGGCGTGCTCAGTCTGTTTTATGTCAAAGAGGTTGCGTTGAACTAGACATCATCTGTTATCAAAATAAAATCAATTTTCAGAATTCTAAACTCTAGAATTTTAATTAAAAATTTAACCGTCATGAGTAATTATCATATAAAACATTTAGAAGAGTATTATCAAGTTTATCGAAAGTCTGTACGTAACCCGGAATCTTTTTGGGAAGAAATAGCAGAAGAACATTTCTTGTGGCGTAAGAAATGGGATACGGTGCTAAGCTGGGATTTTAAGAAACCCGAAGTGAAATGGTTTGAAGGTGCTAAATTGAATATAACCGAGAATTGTATTGATAGACATCTAGCCACGAGAGGAGATAAAACAGCTATTCTATTTGAGCCAAATGACCCAAAAGAAGCGGCAGAACATATTACGTATAAAGATTTGTATCATCGGGTTAATAAATTTGCCAATGTTTTAAAAGCGAAAGGTGTTAAAAAAGGAGATCGCGTTTGTGTTTACCTGCCTATGATTCCAGAATTAGCAGTGGCTATATTGGCCTGTGCTCGGATAGGAGCCATACACTCGGTGGTTTTTGCGGGTTTTTCTTCTATAGCCTTGGCAACAAGAATTAACGATTCCGATTGTAAGATGGTTATCACTTCTGATGGGTCGTATCGAGGCGCTAAATCTATTGACTTAAAAGGGATTGTAGATGAAGCTTTAGAAGATTGTCATGGGGTTAATAATGTATTGGTGGTAAAACGTACTAAGTCTGAAATCATGATGAAAGAAGGGCGTGATGAATGGTTACAACCTTTGCTGGATGATGCTTCCGATGAGCTCGTCGCCACGGTCATGGATGCCGAAGATCCTTTATTTATCCTATACACTTCAGGTTCTACAGGAATGCCAAAAGGAATGGTGCATAGCACTGGAGGATATATGGTGTATACGGCATATACCTTTAAAAATGTTTTTCAATACAGAGAGAATGATATTTACTGGTGTACAGCAGATATTGGCTGGATCACAGGGCATAGTTATATCGTGTACGGACCCTTAGCAAATGGTGCAACCACGGTAATGTTTGAAGGGGTACCTAGTTACCCTGATTATGGACGCTTTTGGGACATTGTAGAAAAGCATAAAATTACGCAATTCTATACGGCTCCTACAGCAATAAGGGCTTTGGCAAAAGAAGGGGTGGCTTATATAGATACGCATGATTTGTCTTCTTTAAAAGTATTGGGTACGGTAGGAGAGCCTATAAATGAAGAGGCGTGGCATTGGTATGACGATAATGTAGGTAAGCGAAAGGCGCCAATTGTAGATACGTGGTGGCAAACAGAAACGGGAGGTATTATGATTACTCCAATTCCATTTTGTACGCCTACTAAACCAACTTATGCAACCTTACCCTTTATAGGAATTCAACCAGCACTCATGGATGAAAATGGTAAAGAAATAAAAGGAGATCAGGCGGATGGTCGTTTGTGTATAAAATTTCCTTGGCCGAGTATTGCCAGAACTATTTGGGGGAATCACCAGCGGTATAAAGACACTTATTTTTCTGCCTATGAGAACATGTATTTTACGGGAGACGGAGCCCTCAGAGATGAGGTAGGTTATTATAGAATAACAGGGCGTGTAGATGATGTTATTATTGTTTCAGGACATAATTTAGGAACAGCACCTATAGAAGATGCTATAAATGAGCATCCTGCAGTTTCTGAAAGCGCCATCGTAGGATTTCCTCATGATATCAAAGGAAATGCATTATATGGATATGTAACCTTAAAAGAAACAGGAGAAAGCAGAAATCATGATAATTTAAGAAAAGAAATAAATCAAATTATAACAGAGCAAATAGGACCCATTGCCAAACTAGATAAGATTCAATTTACAAATGGTTTGCCAAAGACCCGATCTGGAAAAATTATGCGTCGTATTCTAAGAAAAATAGCGGGTAAAGACACTAGTAATCTGGGGGATACAAGTACCTTACTAAATCCAGAATGTGTTCAAGAGATCATGGATAATGTCCTCTAAACGCACCTAAATGTAAAAAGCCCAGTAAATTTTAAATTTACTGGGCTTTTTTTGTGGAGCCGGGGAGAATCGAACTCCCGTCCAAACAAGCAATTACAATGCTTTCTTCATGCTTAGTTTTCATTTGATTTTCGATGCACAACCGACTGAAAACCGCCTATTGTACACTTAGCTTCTGAAATTTTTGTGATACTACCAAAGCAATAGTACCCTTGTGTTGACATTTCTGGTGCTCCTAATAGAATCGCCGCCAACAAGGGCTATTCCGGAACATCTCGCTTCTCTACCTAGTAGAGACGAGGCTAATCTTACTATAATTCAGATTAAGCGGCAAGAGCGTAATTATTTTCGCCAATTAAAAGTGTGGAAAATGTGATTAACGAGCTGTAGCCCAGCGCTCGGCATGCTTACATCCCAATTGGTCTCGCTGTCAAAACCAGGCGGCCCCTTGGAAAATTTTCAATGAACTAATCCGCTTTCAAAAGAAATTTATTTTTTCTAGCGGATGGCAAAGGTAGTTCAAAAACTATTCCAAAAAAAGTTTTGCTTGTCATCTTGTCATATGTTACATTTACAACTATTGAAACGGTATAAGTTATAAAATTGTATTTATGAAATTCGGAATCATTAGAGAACGTAAAAATCCGCCAGATAGAAGAGTCGTACTATCTCCTGAAACATGTCAAAAATTACAAATAAAGTATCCTGCGGCAAAAATTGCGGTCGAACCTTCTGCTATCCGAACGTATACTGACGAAGATTATGTAAAAGCGGGACTTAGCTTAAGTACAGATATGGAGGAGTGTGATGTTCTTTTAGGGGTTAAAGAAGTGCCGATAGAAGATTTAATTCCGAATAAAAAATACTTTTTCTTTTCCCACACAATAAAAAAGCAACCTTATAATAGAGAACTGCTACGAGCTTTTTTAGATAAAAATATAGAAATGTATGACCATGAAGTCATTACCAATGAAAAGGGACAACGTTTGGTTGCTTTTGGTAGGTATGCTGGGATTGTAGGTGCGTATAATGGTTTTAGAGCCTACGGACTTAAGTATGATTTGTATGATTTGCCCAAAGCAGAGACGTTAGTAGATCAAAAAGCATTAATAGCTGCATTGAATAGTATTAAACTACCTGCTATAAAAATTCTTCTAACGGGAAAAGGAAGAGTAGGAAATGGCGCAAAAGAAATGTTAGATGCTATGGGGCTTACTAAAGTTACGGTGGCAGATTATTTATCAAAATCTTTTGAGGAACCCGTATACTGCCAAATTGATGCAGCTGAGTACAACAAAAGAAAAGATGGCGTTCGTGGCAATAAAGCGGAGTTTTTTAAAAACCCAGAACTGTATCAAACTAATTTTGTTCGTTTTACTAAGGTGACTGATTTTTTCATTGCAGGTCATTTTTATGGTACTGGGGCCCCTTATCTTTTTACGAGAGAAGATGCAAAACACGAAGATTTTAGTATAAAAGTTGTGGCAGATGTAAGTTGTGATATTGATGGGCCCGTGGCAACAACCATTAGACCATCAACCATTGCAGATCCAATATATGGGTATGATCCTTTAACGGAAAAGGAGGCAGATTTTAAATCGATAAACGCTATTGCTGTTATGGCCGTAGATAATTTACCGTGTGAATTGCCAAGAGATGCTAGTGAAGGTTTTGGAGATGCTTTTCTAAAAAATGTTATTCCCGCATTTTTTAACAACGATAAAAATGGCGTATTAGAGCGTGCAAGAATGACACAAAATGGAAAGCTAACAGAGCGTTATGCCTATTTGCAAGATTATGTAGATGGAAAAGAGTAACGGTGTCTAATAAAAATTATAGCTATTGTTTAAAATGGGAGGTGGAGAAATTTATTTTTTTCACTTCCCATTTTTTATTAATTATATTTTTTGAGATCGATAAAAGTCACCGCAAGTACCCCCAGCGTATACGCTACTAAATCCTGAATACTAAAGCTATTGCCAAAAATTAAGTGGGCCCATTTATTTTGGTCTAAGCTTAGAAGCTGTAAAAATGTGGTGCGTTGCAGAAACTCAACCGTATAGGAGAGAACTAATGTTACCATTGCAATGTGCAGTGGATTGGTTTTTATAAAACTCCTGAAGAAACAATAGATGAGGATGACCGCGAGAAAGTCTCCCACAGTATGTCTAATGAAACCAGTTTTTAAATAGTAAGCAATCGCAATTTCAACCCCAAAAATTAGAATAAAAAAGGTAAAGTGAATTTTGTTAAAAATGAATTTCATGGTTATTTCGTTTGTGTTGATAGGTACCTAATCAGTTTTGTCATAAAATAAGGAGCGTTTATGTTTTAAAAACATATGCTTAAGTAGAAAAACGCAATGGGAATATTCAGGATTACTAAAATAATCGTACTAATATTTTCTTCGAAATCCCTATAATTTACCAAGGCATTTAAAAGCAATAGAATAAATAGGATCATGTTAATCACAACGGCAACCAAAACAAATATAAACCCTACCATTACTGTAGCATCAAAAGCTAGTTTTATTAAGAAGAGTAAGGTTCCGATAATAAAAGAATAGAAGCTGATGCTTACCGCTATTCTATTTAATTTATAGGTAAAATATGACATCATTTTAATGGTAGATTAAGGAGTAAATGGAATATTCTTGCCAGCTTTTTTCTTTCTCTTGCTGTATAAATCGTGAATATTTAGTACTGATGCTCAATTGATATATAGTTGCCTTTTTCGCTTCGCTATACTTTTTTAATTGAATACTGTTAGTATCGCCTAAGTCAATAAGGTATTGAATATCTACATTTTTAATATTCTTCAAATTATAAGAGGTGATAGATTTATCCCAAGGAATTGTGGCGCTTATGAATAGCACTGCAAAAATAACAGCAACGTTCGATCGTATTAAATAGATGAAGCTTTTGGTTTTTGATACTTTCAAGTAGGTAGTACATAAACCTGCGAGGATAAATAGTAAGTATACAAAAACGCCAATTCTTTTATAAGTTAATCCTAAAGTGGCTACATACATATAATTTTTATACCACGTAAATAAGACCAGTATAAGGTTCATGGCTATCCAGCTATAAGATAAGGTCTTAATGTTTTGGTTTTTCGTGTAAAAATTAAGATCGCCTCTAAAAAAATATAATATAATAGCAATAGCGCAGATAATTGATAATAATAGGGCGTAGGCTCCTTGATGTACAGATTTTGAGTGTTCAGAATTTGTGCTGGTGTTAGCGTCTATCAAATAGATGAAATCAGTTATTAGAAAGATAAAAAGCAGACTATTTAATGCTATAAATATAATACAGCCAAGGGTGTATTCTTCGGCTAGTTTTTTACATTGTTCCAATGAAAAACTTGGCGTAGACCTTTTCAGCGTATTACTTTGTTCGGTATCTAAAGTTATCAGGGTCTCCGGGTAATAAGGCTTTAAAATATGTAAGAAGATAAAGTACCCAAATACCGTAAATAGGAGCCACGGAAAGCTTAAGAAATCAAAATTTATTGCAGAAATAAGGCCACTGAAAACAGGATTAGACTTTTGGTATAATAAAGAGAATAGTATAATTAATACTAAGGCGATGCTCAGAGCTTTAAAGATGGTTTTGGTTTTAGAAGATATGGTAGTGCTTTTGTGTCCCTCTTTTTTTAAAGAACTATTTAATTGATGAATAGAAGCCAATACCATGTTGGTGAGCCCTATGAACCAACTTAAATACAAGGAATTTTTGGGTGCAATAGTTTTTCCTATATAAGTTAGAAATGCGATGAAGTGAACGAAAATCTTAAAATTTGTAGGATCTAGAAAGACCACTATTGCACTAAACAGATAGGCAAGTGCAAATTTTATAGTTTCTTTTTGCCCTTTATGCTCAAGGAGTACGATAGCGATAGTTACTAAAGAAAGAATCACAAGGTTAATTCCCATAGTCTTGCTGTACAGTAGTAAACTAAACATTAAAGAGGCTAGAATTGATTTGATATGAATGTTCATAATATAATTTTTAGTGTATCGAGAAGGTAGTTCTGATGTTGCGAATTGGTAGATGTACTAATTTTTGAAAATCTATTTGATAAAATTTAGATGCACTCTTGCCTCTTTTGTATTCCTGGTGGAATCTTTTAAAATGAGAGTAGTAAAAAATGGTGCCAATGGTGAGTACAGAAAAAAGGTATAAACTTCTTTTGCCATTGCCCCGTAAAAAATATTGCATGCTAATCTCTTCTGGAACTGTGGTCCCTATGTTTGTTAAAACATGATAGATATCATGACTTTCAAGCTTGGACTGTAATTCAAAATTGTTCTTGGTTAAAAAGTGATGCAATTCAGCGCCTAAAGAGTTGGGAGGTAAGGCTACTAAATCTTTCACAGTAACTGTCCAAGGTTTATTTTTCTTAAAATACTTCTGATATGGTTTTTTACTAATTTCATATAGCGCTTCAAAAATAAATGCTCTCATAATTAAAATATTAAAAGTACTTTGAATTTCAAAGTGAATGGATAAAAAAATAGATTAGAATTTTTTGATTAAATTTTCAAGTGCATCAATGTGTTTTTTGAATGCTGTTTTCCCTAAAGTAGTGGCGGAATATCTCGTATTTGGTTTTCTTCCTATAAATCGTTTCTCTACCATGATATACTCTTCTTTTTCCAAAGCTTTGGCATGACTCGCTAAGTTACCGTCGGTAACATCCAGCAACTCTTTAAACATATTAAAGTCAGCATATTCATTTACCATGAGTATACTCATCATACCTAATCTAATGCGATGATCAAATGTTTTATTTATGTTGTTTATTAGTCCCAAATCTATTGTCTATCGTATTTGTAATACATAACTATACCGTAAAGAATATGAAGAAATCCAAATCCTAAGGCCCAAAAATACAAACCATAACCGATAAACTGTGTGGCTATTAAACCAATAATGATATTGGCTAAACCTAAATAGCGAACGTCTCCCAAAGTATACTTACTTGCATTTAAACAAGCTAGACCATAAAATATTAAGGTAGCAGGAGCAATAAGCCCCAAGGTCTGATTTTGTAGTAAAATAAAACAGAAGAGACCTCCAGTAATAAGCGGTACCATAAAGTTAAAAAGCAAACGTTTAGAAGTCCTGTTCCATATCTTTTCTCCACTCTTTTTTGACTTTCTTCGTGTGAGAATTACGCCTGTAAGGATGGAGGCGATCATTACGATTAAGGCAATCGCAATCAACTGTTCGGGAGCACCAATACTTAAGAACAACTTCTGACTATAGGTAGACGTATTTTGAATGTCCGTAATAATTCCATTGGCAAAATAGGCGCCAATTAAAGAATAGACTCCGGCCAATATTCCAGATAAACCACTGAGAGAAATAAAACGAGATGATTTGTTCATCAAATTTTTGATTTCATGTAAGTCGTCTAAATAGTTTTTTGATTCCATCTTAAAGTACTTTGAAATACAAAGTAAGTTTAAATATCGCAATCTTCCTATATTTATTTTAGAATTCTTAATGTATATAATAATTGGAATCAGAAGATTAGATCGTTTTTCTTTTCAATAAAGGCTTTATAGCTACAAATGAAATCCACATAAAACCTCCAAATATAAGTGTCCATATCCATGTTTCTTTCATAAATAGGGTATGGAAGATGCTATAGAATAGAATATTGGGTCTAGAAATAATATCCCAAGAATTAAAGCGTAAAAATCGGCCTAGGAATATTCCGAATCCACCGAGTAGACAAATGCTAAATATAACAAAATGGGTAATTTTGGTGCTGTACTTGTGAGTTAGCAAATGAAATATATCCAGTAAAGAAATGATTCCCATGAGTAAGCCATTTACAGCAAAAATTAATATGAGTAGAAAATCGAACACCTGAATCCCATAATCATTATCGACATGTTTTAGGTCGGTAATAATGTAGGGGCTATTGGGGATGAATAAAAGCCAAAAAATAATGAAAAGTGCGCTAAGAAATTTAGATGTACTTATTTTTTGACTATATCGTAAAGCTTTAGAGAAAACTACAGGTAGAAAAGCTAAAAATAGATTCCAAAGTAGAAAAGTAAAAAAAATAGTTTCCGTATAAACTACTCTTCCCAATAACGTTATCGTACCTACTATTGTTAGGATCACTAGGATTTTATAACGTCTATGCTCTTTTATATGTTGGACTATTTCGGTCAAATTTAAATGTAATCTAGTTTTAGGTTAAAAACGAAGAAACCTCATTTTTGTTGCACTTTACTATGGATCTCTTCAATTGTTGAGTTACGGAGGAAGTAGGCAATAAATGAAATTATTTTGAGTTTTTAATAACAAACTTAAAAACTACATAATGAAAAAATTATTTTGGTCCCTTATTTTAGTATTTACAGTCATGAGTTGTTCTAGTGATAAAGATGATTCTAGTACGGATAATATCAGTGATCAGACCCTTACTGGAACTGTAGAAGGAAAAGCTTTTACGGTACAGGGAGGTAAGGCTTTTTTTAGATCAAGTACGAGTACAGAAGAAATTACCATTTACCTAACCAATGAAAATTTTGGTTGCGATTCAGATATCTTTGATTATACGCTAACGGTAAATACTTCTGTTCCTAATATGGTAGGAGTATATACAGACGTGAATATTGTAACTCAAGATGGGAATAACACACCATTTAATAATTTAACAGAAACCATTGTAGAGATTACAGCAGTATCTGACACCGAAATTTCAGGAAAAATGAAGCTTAACAAAGAGGGATCAGAGGCATTTCCCGAAAGTATTTTTGAAGGTGCTTTTACAGTTTCAATTTGTGAGTAAACTACTTTGCAAATAACAAGTAATTAAAAAGGGAAAACATATTGTTTTCCCTTTTTTTTTAGTTAAGGCCATTCACTGTTTTCCGAATAGCGACCAAATTGGTCAAAAGTTTTTCTAAATGATCTAAGTGTAACATGTTGGCGCCATCACTTTTTGCAATAGATGGGTCATAATGAGTTTCCATGAAAATACCATCTGCACCGGTAACGATGCCTGCGCGAGCTATTGTTTCAATCATATCAGGTCTACCACCTGTAACACCACTAGATTGATTAGGTTGTTGTAGAGAATGAGTAACATCTAGAACCACTGGAGCGTATGCTTTCATGGTAGGAATACCTCTAAAATCTACAATCATATCTTTATACCCAAACATGGTACCACGATCTGTAATCACCACTTGCTCATTGCCAGAATCGGTTACCTTGGTTACCGCATGCTGCATACTTTCCGGACTCATAAATTGCCCTTTTTTCAGATTTACAACTTTTCCTGTATTTGCAGCAGCCACTACTAAATCTGTTTGGCGTACCAAAAATGCTGGGATTTGTAAAACGTCTACATATGCTGCAGCCATAGCAGCATCTGTTACTTCATGAATATCTGTTACAGTAGGAACTTTAAAAGTCTCAGATACTTTTCTCAAAATTTTCAGTGCTTTTTCATCTCCAATTCCAGAGAAGGAATCTACGCGGCTACGGTTCGCTTTTTTAAAACTTCCTTTAAAAATATAAGGAATTTGAAGTTTATCTGTAACTTCCACAATACGCTCTGCAATACGCAGCGCCATATCTTCGCCTTCAATAGCACAGGGGCCACATAAAAGGAAGAAATTATCACTATTGGTGTGTTTTATTTGAGGTATCTTATCTAGATTCATTGGTACATATAATTAAGACTACAAAGATAATAGAATTTAGGTCGAATTACTATAGCTAGAACATGCTCAAAATCAGTCTAATAAAAAAATCACAACTTTCAGTTACACTTCAAAAAATAGCAGTACCTTTGCGCAAAATTTAGCAGGGAATAGTTCCTTTAATAAAGTATTTATGTCAGCAACAAAAAATATTGCCATTATTGCCCATGTCGATCACGGTAAGACTACCTTGGTAGATAAGATTATGTATCACTGTCAGTTGTTTAGAGAAAATCAAAACACAGGTGATTTAATATTAGATAATAACGATTTAGAAAGAGAAAGAGGTATTACCATTACTTCTAAAAACGTTTCAGTAGTATATAAAGGTACTAAGATTAATATTATTGACACTCCTGGTCACGCCGATTTTGGTGGTGAAGTAGAGCGTGTACTAAACATGGCAGATGGTGTTTTATTGTTGGTAGATGCTTTTGAAGGTCCAATGCCACAAACACGTTTTGTATTACAGAAAGCAATTGACTTAGGTCTTAAGCCTTGTGTGGTGGTTAATAAAGTAGATAAAGAAAACTGTACTCCTGAAGAAGTTCATGAGAAAGTTTTTGATTTAATGTTTGAATTAGGTGCAGAAGAATGGCAGCTAGATTTTCCTACAGTTTACGGTTCAGCTAAGAATAACTGGATGAGTGAAGATTGGAAAAAGCAAACAGAAAATATAGAGCCATTGTTAGATATGGTTATAGAGCATGTTCCAACTTTTGAACCAAAAGAAGGAAATACTCAAATGTTAATTACATCTTTAGATTTCTCTTCATTTACAGGTCGTATTGCGATTGGTAGATTATTAAGAGGTGGTTTAAAAGAAGGACAACAAGTTTCTTTAGTAAAAAGAGATGGTTCTATTGTAAAAACAAAAATTAAAGAACTTTATACATTCGAAGGTTTAGGTCGACTTAGAGTTGAAGAAGTTAAAACTGGTGATATTTGTGCTATTGTAGGTCTAGAAGGTTTTGAAATTGGTGATACCGTTGCTGATATTGAAAATCCTGAAGGGTTAAAAACAATCGCTATTGATGAACCAACTATGAGTATGTTGTTCACCATTAACGATTCTCCATTCTTTGGTAAGGATGGTAAATTTGTTACTTCTCGTCATATTAAAGATCGTTTATCGCGTGAGTTAGAAAAAAACTTAGCATTACGCGTTAATGATACTAATAGTGCAGATAAGTTTTTAGTATTTGGTAGAGGTGTATTACACTTATCAGTACTTATTGAAACTATGCGTCGTGAGGGGTATGAATTGCAAATTGGTCAGCCACAAGTAATTATCAAGGAAATTGATGGTGTTAAATGTGAGCCTGTAGAGCAATTGACTATTGATTTACCGGAAGAAGTTTCAGGTAGAGCGGTAGAAATGGTATCTATGCGTAAAGGTGAAATGACGAGCATGGAAGCCAAAGGTAACCGTATGGTTTGTGAATTTTTAATTCCTTCTCGTGGTATTATCGGTTTAAGAAATCAATTGCTAACAGCAACGGCTGGTGAGGCTATTATGTCACACCGTTTCTTAGAGTATCAACCAATGAGAGGTGATATTCCACAAAGACAAAATGGTTCTTTAGTTTCTATGGAAATGGGGAAATCTATTCCTTATTCTATTGATAAATTGCAAGATAGAGGTAAGTTTTTTGTGGAGCCAGGAGAAGATATCTACGAAGGTCAAGTTATCGGTGAAAACTCTAGAGGTGATGATATGACTGTAAACATCACAAAAACTAAAAAAATGTCTAACGTACGTTCTTCTGGAGCAGATGATAAGGCAAAAATTGTACCTGCAATTAAGTTTTCATTAGAGGAAGCTCTAGAATATATTCAAAAAGATGAATATGTTGAGGTGACTCCTAAGTATATTCGTTTAAGAAAAATATATTTAACGGAAAACGAACGTAAGCGTAACAAAATAGCTTAATAATTTAAGCACACTTTTTAATAAAAACCCAAGATGAAAATCTTGGGTTTTTTTATGTAAGGAATTTTATAAAAAACGACTATCTAGTTTAACTTTTAAAATACACCAATGAAATTAGGATTAAATATAGCACTTGTTGCACTACTGCTGTTAATTGGATCATGTAAGGAGGAGCCTAAAAAAATGGAAACTGTAGCAACGGAAGAGGTTCAGGAGCCTACTTATCATATTCCCGATACTTGGGTAGCTAATAGAGTAGGTAAAGCAAAAGAAAGATTGAATGCTACAGATGCCGGTAAAATTGTTTGGAGCGCAATGGAGGCTCATGGCGGTTTGGATACTTGGTATTCTAATGGTTACTTATCTTTTAGATTTGATTACCAGCCATTGGATGGATCAACACGTAGAAATTCTTATCAGACCATAGATACTTGGAATAATAAGGCTAGACATACAAGTTTCACAGATAGTACGGCAATTTTTGGTTGGGATGGTAAAGAAGCGTGGGTAAAAGCTAAAGATAGTACGGCATTTGAGTATGATACTAGATTTTGGGCCCTAACACCATTATACCTTGCGGGTCATCCATTTATTTTGGATGGTGAAGGCGTGAGCTTAGAACTATTACCAGAGAAAGAATATAAAGGGGAATTACAAGATGTTGTAAAAGTTACTTTTGGGGAAAATGTTGGAGACGCACCGGATGACTTTTATATTTTATATTTCGATAAGGATACGCACATAAATAGTGCTATTAGATATATTGTGTCTTACCCGCAATACTTTCCAAAAGGAGGTCATGCTCCTGAAAAAATTATGGAAATTGTAGGACAAAAAGAAACTAACGGGATTCTTCTTCCAATAGGGTTAAAAACACATTGGTTGGATGAAAATGAAGAAATGGGAGAATACATTACAAAAATTGATCTTAGCGATGTTGAGTTTGTGTTAGAAGTTCCTGAAAACTATTTTTCAAAACCAGCAGGTGCTACCGTTGTGCCTGCTAAATAAGAAACTGGATTTAAGATAATAAAACAAAGCCTCTAATTTTATTAATTAGAGGCTTTCTTGTGTATAATAGATATTTGCTATCGTCTTTTTTTATAGGCTGCCGTAGCGGCACCAATTATTCCGGCATAGTTTTGTAATTCTGCAGGTATAACGCGGGTGTCTATGGTGATGTATTCTTTAAACTCATCAAAATCTTTTGAGGTTCCTCCACCTATAATAATTAAGTCAGGAGAAACAATTAGTTCAATATATTCTAGAAATTTATTGAATCGTTTTCCCCATTTTTTATAACTCAGTTTTTCTTTTTCTTTTATAGAGGCGGCAGCATAATGTTCAAATTTGGCATGCTTTTTATAAGGAATTTGGCCTAATTCAAAATTAGGCAGCAGCTCTCCGTTAAAAAATGCACCACTTCCTAATCCAGTACCTATTGTAATCATAAGTACTAGTCCTTTTTCACCTTTTCCTATGCCATAGTTCATGGTGGCATAGCCCGCAGCATCAGCATCATTAATTACCGTAACAGGCAATCCTGTGAAGTCACTAAAAAGTTCCTCAGCATTTACACCTAGCCATTTTTTGCTTAGATTCCCATGAGCTTTACAAACACCGTTTTTAATAATGGTAGGAAAACCACAACCAATAGGACCTTGATATTTAAAATGTTTTACAATTTTCGCAAATACTTCTGCAATCTCTTCTGGCTTTCCTGATTTTGGAGTTTCTATTCTAAAGCGCTCCGTAAGAAGTTCACCGGTTACTGTATTTACAAGTGCCCCTTTTATTCCAGAGCCTCCAATATCAATTCCTAATAAAGTCATTTGTATGTTTTAATGGTATAGTAAAACAAAAGTAGCGAAAAATTAGTAGGCGCTGTTGGCTTTTTATTTACTGCAGTAATTCTTGGTGGTGCAAGTAGTCAAATATAATTTTGTCTACTTCAGAGACCAATTCTTTATCTTTATAGTTAAGCCAAATTATTTCTTCTATTTCAGAAGCGGCTTTTAGGTCCCCAGAATATTCCGCAAAGTAACACGTCATCCGAACTAAAGTACCGGGTTTATGGCTGTCCGCTTGTGCTTCAAAAACACCCAAAAAGCTCAAGGTTTTTACTAATAAATCTACCTCTAACTCTTCCTTGATTTCTCGAAGAAGTGCAGCGTGATCTGTTTCATTGAGTTCTCTCTTACCTCCAGGGATGTAATACGTACTTCTCCCAATACTACGAGTGCTTAAGATTTGTTTATCCTTGAGATGAATCCAAGCTATTTTGTCTATGATCTGCTCAGTGGGTTCAATATAGTAATCTATAGAATTTAAGGAATGATCAGGATCTAGCTTATCTAAAGCCGTATCTATAAGTTTTCCAAAACCGGTAAGCGTTCCTAATTGTTTGTTTCTACCAAGAGCACTAGATATCGTTTCATCTCTATTTCCAAACTTATAGCCTAGTGGGGTAATCCATAGCGTATTAATTAAATGCTGCATGGCAACGTTGCCTAATTGATCAATAGAGATAGCGATTTTAAGGCAATATTCGCCAACCCCTTTTAATCCCTTTCTGAAAATATTTTGAATAATTCCGTAAACAAAACCTAAGGGTAATGTTATGATAGATAAAATGATAGAAACCAAAAATAAAAGAATCCCTATAAATGGTTTGATTTTTTTATCGGGCTTAAAACTTTCTTTTTTTAGAATCATTAGCTAGTACTAGATGTAATTAAATGCTATGTGGTGCTGGTTTGTAATAAGTTCTTCTCGTTTGATTATTTATAGCTACCCAATAATTTCAGAAAGAGGAGGTCGGGTGTTGATGTTTAATTGCTTAAACAGCTTTTTGCACTACTTCAAAAACTTTGTTGCCATCACATTTAAGCGTCTTAGAGGGGTATTTTAAAATCAAAGCATAATCATGTGTAGCCATTAAAATAGTGCGCCCCGTTTTGTTAATCTCTTGTAAAACCTTCATAACTTCTACACTAGTTTGTGGGTCAAGGTTTCCTGTAGGCTCATCTGCTAAAATTAATTCTGGGTCATTTAATAAGGCTCTAGCGATTGCTATACGTTGTTGTTCACCACCAGAAAGCTCATGAGGAAATTTGAAACCTTTTGTTTTCATGCCAACTTTGTCCAAAACAGTTTCTACTTGAGTGTCCATCTTAGATTTGTCTTTCCATCCTGTAGCTTTCAAAACAAATAGTAAGTTGTTGTTAATCGTACGGTCTGGAAGTAGTTTAAAATCTTGAAAAACAATACCAAGTTTACGCCTTAAAAAAGGAATGTCTTTTTCTTTTAATTTCCTTAAATCAAAATCTACAATGCTACCAGTGCCATGGTTTAAAGGTAGATCTCCATAGAGCGTTTTCATGAAACTACTTTTACCACTTCCTGTTTTTCCAATGAGATAAATAAATTCACCTTGCTTTATTTCAAGATTAATATCATTTAGAACCAAATTTTCTTTTTGGAAAACAGAAACATCTTTTAGATGTAATATACTCTCAGCCATACTTTTTAATATTGTTATAAAAGTAATAAGATATCACAGATATTAATGTGGACTATTAAAAAAATTACTTGAGAAGATGATTTTTTTATGTTTTTAGCTGTATATGAATAAGTTAGTAGCAGTTTTTGTTCAAGCTGTAGGAAAAATGGCTAACTTAGGAGGAAATAATAACCCTAAAACTTTTGAGCTTTAATACATGGAAGTCAACCACCATAATAAAAGTGTTCAAGATTTACATCAAGAAATAGAACAACTTAGAGAGCAAAATAAGAAACTTCTTTTGTTTCATTCTTCTAAACAAGAAATTCAGAGATCTTACGATGAATTATTGTTAAAGTTGAATGCGGAAAGTGAAACCTATACCCATACAATTTTGGATAATATGGGCGATTCTGTTTTTGTAAAAGATGATAAAAGCAGATTACTTTTGGTAAACAATGCATTTTGTGAAATGTTTGGAATGTCTAGAAATGACGTAATTGGAAAAACACTAGCGGAAGATGTTGCAGTAGATGAAAAGGAAAGCTTCTTGCAAATAGACAAGGTTGTATTGGAAAGCGGTGTGGAAAATATTAATGAAGAAACGTTAACCCTGAAAGGTGGGGAGCAACTTGTTATTTCTACTCGTAAATCTAGATTTATTGATGCCTCGGGAGAGAAGTATATCATAGGTGCTATTCGGGATATCACCACAAGTAAAAATGCAGAAAAGGCTCTTTTAAGAAGTGAAAGTGAATTAAGAGAATTAAATATCACAAAAGATAAACTCTTTGCTATTATTGGTCATGATTTGAGGAGTCCGTTTAATAATATACTTACTCTTTCTAATCTTATAGAAGATGCTATTGAAGACAATAAAATATCATTATTAGAAGAGTATGTAAGTTTGATTAAAACAACGTCTAATTCGACACTTGGTTTGTTGGAAAACTTATTGACCTGGTTTAATTCTCAAAAAGAGAAGGTTAATTTAGAACGTGAGAAGTTAGATATAAAATGTCTGATTGAGGAGGTTCAAGAATTTATTGAGCATTTAGCTAAAATTAAGAATATCTCGGTGCAAGAGCCAATTTTGGATGCGATGGAAGTTTATTCTGATGAAAAAATGCTCAAAACTATTTTAAGGAACCTTTTGTCTAATGCTGTAAAATTTACTAAATCGGGTGGGCGTATTCATGTTTCAGTAACAAAGCAAATGGAAACGCTAGAATTTAAAGTTTCTGATACGGGAGTAGGGATGAGTGAAAATAAATGCAAGGTTTTGTTCGCGTCAGATACTAATAAGTCTTCTAGAGGAACTGCAAATGAAATGGGTTCTGGTTTTGGCTTAGTTCTTTGTAAAGAATTTGTGGAAAAATTAGGAGGTAAAATTTGGGTAGAAAGTGAAATGGGTAAGGGAAGTGACTTTAAATTTACCTTACCATTGGTTTGATTTATCTCTTATTAAAAATACCTTTATTTCAACTATTTATTATTTTTTCTGAGTTCATTTTGAATTAAAATTAAAAGTATCTTCGTTCTCATATACTTTAGGTACACTTTTTGTCGTTGTAGCTATTAAATAAAGGTATTTCTTAATTGTTGGAGAACATTATGCTGAAGAAAAAAACCGCGCTATTGCTTAGTTTTGTTGGAGCTTTGCATCTTTTAAGCGCTCAAGAATCAAAAATCTACACCCATGATCAAAAAGAGTATCAACAAGCGTTGACACTCTACAATAACGAACAATTTCAAGCTGCTCAGGCAATTTTTGAAAAGGTGAAGTATACGACTAAAGATCCTGAAACCGAAGCCAATAGTACCTACTACGTTGCAAATGCTGCGGTACGGCTAAATCAATTAGGCGCAGATAAGTTAATGGAAGATTTTGTAAAAAAATATCCAACCTCTACAAAAAGAAATTCAGCCTATTCCGATGTGGCAGAATACTATTTCGAAACAGGAAAATATCCGTATGCATTAAAATGGTACAAGAGGGTTGATCAGAACTCCTTATCGCAAAGTGAAAAGGATAAATTCAACTTTAACTACGGTTATGCTTTATTCTCTTCTAAAAATTCAAAAGAGGCAGAAACGTATTTAAATAAAGTTTCTAATTCTCCGGTATATGGTTCTCAGGCTAAATATTACTTGGGGTATATTGCTTACCAGCAAGATGATTATGCAGGAGCTAATCAGCGATTTGATCAAATTACCGATCAAAAAGTGTTAGAAGAAAAACTATCTTACTATCAGGCAGATTTAAATTTTAAACTAGGAAAGTTTGAGGAAGCTATCGCATTGGCTAAGCAGCAAATGCAAAGAGCAGACCGTCAAGAAAAATCAGAATTGAGTAAAATTATAGGTGAGAGTTATTTCAATCTCAATCAATATGAAAATGCGGTTCCTTATTTATTAGATTACCAAGGAAAAAGTGGGAAGTTTAGTAATACGGATTATTATTTCTTAGGATATAGTTATTATAAGCAAGGGGATTATGCCAATGCTATTCAGCAATTTAATAAGATTATAGGAGGAGCGAATAGCGTTTCTCAAAATGCTTATTATCATTTAGCGGAATGTTACTTAAAGCTAGATAAAAAATCTGAAGCCCTAAATGCTTTTAGAAACGCTTCGCAAATGGAATTTGTTCCTGAAATTCAGAAAGATGCTTTTTTAAACTACGCAAGGTTAAGTTATGAAATAGGGAATGCCTATGAGAACGTTCCTAATGTCCTAACCAATTATTTAGAGAAGTATCCAAAAGATGAACATACGGTAGAGATTCAAGAACTGCTAGTAGATTCTTATATTACCTCTAGAAATTTTGCTGGAGCCATGGAGCTTTTAGAAAAAAATAAATCGTACGCAAGCAAAGCTACCTATCAAAAGGTTGCTTTTTATAGAGGGGTAGAGTTATTTACTACCACGGACTATGCAGGTGCAATTGTGGTATTTAAAAAATCATTAGATAATGCTGAAGATCCTAAATTTAAAGCTAGAGCTAGTTATTGGAAAGCAGAAGCAGAGTACAATAGTAACTTATTTAAAGATGCTCTGAATAGCTTTTCTGATTTTCAGAAAAATCCACATGCTAAGTCCACACCAGACTATGCAGATTTTAATTATAGCTTAGGATATACTAATTTCAAATTAAAAGAGTATACCAATGCAGCAGCAAATTTTACGTCGTATGTAGGTGCAAGCACAGAGGCTAGTAAAAAGCATGATGCCTATTTGAGATTAGGAGATAGTTACTTCGCATCTAGCAAATATTGGCCAGCAATTGAAGCGTATAACCAAGCGCTGGAAGGTGAAGGAAGTGAAAAAGATTATGCAGCTTTTCAAAAAGCATTGAGCTATGGCTTTATTGATAGAGTGCCGACTAAAATGGAGGAGCTTAATGCGTTTATGGGTAGGTACCCAAAATCTACGTTGAAAGATGATGTGCTTTTTGAGTTGGGTAATTCTTATGTAAGAGCCAATAAAGAAGAAGAAGGACTCAAAGTATACGATAAATTAGTCAGTGAATATAAAGGAAGTTCACTAGTGCCACAAGCTATTGTGCGCCAAGGATTGGTGTATTATAATTCTAATAGGAGTGAACAGGCATTAACGAAGTTTAAAACTGTAGTACGTGATTATCCAAACACGCAAGAAGCTGTACAAGCAGTAACTACCGCAAAGCTTATTTATGTAGATTTAGGTAGAGTAAGTGAGTATGCTGAATGGGTAAGAGGCTTAGATTTTGTAGATGTTACAGATGCTGAACTAGACAATGCAACGTTTCAATCTGCAGATCAAAAATATGTAGAAGGTAATACAGATCAGGCATTAAAAGGATATCAAGCCTATCTAAAAGAATTTCCTAAAGGTTTACATGCTTTAAAAGCTAGCTTTAATTTGGCTCAGTTATATTTCGGACAAGGCGATAAGGATAAAGCGCTAGGACATTATAAAAATGTAGTAGATAGAGGTGCGACGGAGTTTGGAGAGCAATCTTTAACGAGAGTTTGTGAAATTTATATTGGTAAGGGTAATTATACAGCCGCATTACCATATCTAGAAAAGCTAGAAGCAACAGCTAATATTCAACAGAACATCACCTTTGCACAGTCTAATCTAATGAAGGGATATTTTGCACAAAAAGAATATGCTAAAACAATTTCTTATGCGGAAAAAGTATTGGCATCTGCTAAAATAGACGACCGTATAAAAAGTGATGCACATACGATGATAGCGCGTTCTGCTATTAGAACAAATAATGAGGAGCGAGCAAAGCAAGCATATGCTCAAGTATTGACCATTGCTACAGGAGAATTGGCAGCAGAGGCCTTATTTTATGATGCGTATTTTAAAAATAAAGCGAATGATTTTGAAGCCTCTAACGTTTCTGTTCAAAAATTAGCGAAAGATTATTCAGCATATAAAGAATGGGGTGGAAAAGGATTAATTATTATGGCTAAGAATTTTGATGCCTTAGGAGATGCATACCAGGCAACGTATATTTTGGATAGCGTGGTGGTAAACTTTGCACAGTATCCTGAAGTTGTTGCAGAAGCAAAATCTGAAGCCTTCCGTATCAAATCTAAGGAAGCAAAAAGCAATTCCTCTGTAAATCCAGAAAATTAATTATCAAGTTGCAAAAGAGACACTATATGCACAAGTTCATAAAAATAAGCACACTTCTTTTTTTAAGCGTTTTCCAATCTATAACGGCTCAAGAGAAAGATAAGGATAGTATAGGTACAGAAACTGTAACGGTTGTAAAAGCTTACAAGCCTACCGTTTCCGATGCCTTTAAAATTAAATCTGTACCGCAGATTAATGATTCTATTGTATTAAAGAAAAAGCCCATAGTTTACAGTATAAATTCTGTTCCCGTGGCTTCTACGTTTACGCCAGCAAAGGGTAAGGCGGCAACAGTAGATAAAGTTCCACCTCCAATCTTGTATAATTCATATGCATCTCTTGGATTTGGCACGTATGATAATGTTTTAGCAGATTTCTACACGAGTAGAACAATCAGCAGGGATGAGCGTTTAGACATTGGATTAACACACCATTCTTCTAGAGGAGACCTAGATAGCATTGCTTTGAAAAATGCATTTTATGACACCAAATTGGTAGCGGCATATACGAAAGGTGACTCAGACTTAAATTGGGGAGCTAACCTAGGCTTACAGCATCAATTGTATAATTGGTATGGAGTGCCTATCGGTGCTTATAGTGATGAAATTATAAATGGTATAGATGCTAAGCAGAATTATTTCAATGCAGAAATTTCTGGATATGTAAATATGGATAACGCTTATTTAGAAAGAGGAGAAGCGCTTATTCGTCGCTTTTGGGATGCTACAAAATCAGGAGAGAATAGAGCGATGTTAAAAGGTGTTGCTCAATTTCCGATAGGCGATGAAAATATCCGTATTAAAGGAAAGTTAGATTATTTGGGCGGCGTGTTTAAGAATGCCAGTTTAAACAGTACGGTAAATACACCAGAAATTAATTATAGCTTATTTCAAGTAGGGGTAGGGCCAAGTATAGAAATTCTTAGAGATGATCTAACCTTGAATTTAGGGGTGAATCTTTTCTTTGGATTAGATTCTGAAAATAGTGATAGCAATTTTTACATCTATCCAGATATCACTGCTAGTTACCGTGTTCTTGATGAAACGGTTATTGCTTATGGAGGTATACAAGGAGAATTAATTCAGAACTCTTATTATGATTATGTAGAAAGCAACCCATTCGTGTCTCCTACATTAACTGTGCAACCAACAGATCAAAAATACAATGCATATGCGGGTATCAAAGGCCAGTTATTACCAAGTTTAAGTTATAATTTAAAAGCCTCTTATAAGACAGAAAATAAGAAACCGTTATATAAGTGGAATCCAGAAAATACATTTCGCGATGACGAAAAAGGATATTATTACAACAATTCTTTTGATGTATTTTATGATGATGTAAAAACATTGGGCATTTTTGCAGAACTAAATGTGGATATAAAAAGAAACTTTTCTTTGGGTTTGAATGCTGAAGCTTATACCTATTCTACAGAAACAGATAATCCAGCATGGAATTTACCTAAGGTAACAAGTTCTGTATTTTTAGATTATCAAATAGACAAGCAATGGTATATGGGAGCGACCTTGTTTTATGTGGGCGAGCGCGAGGATTTACAGGCTTCTGTGGTACAAAATGCAAACCCAGTAGATTTTCCATCTACGATAGTTACCCTAAATAGTTATTGGGACACTAATGCACACGTAGGGTACAGATTTAATGAACAATTATCAGTATTTGTAAAAGCAAATAATATAGCGAATTCTAATTATATGAGATGGGCAAATTACCCTGTTCAGGGCTTTCAGCTTTTAGCAGGTGCGACCTATAAGTTTGATTTTTAAATAATTATATGTATGTTTGTAGGAATTTAAAATTAAATCCTACAAAAATTTGTAGCCGAAAACAGATGTTTTTAGCGCAATTTAAAAAGTCATTTGTAGATTTCTACGAATGACTTTTTTTATTTGAAAGATATTTTTTTTCGTATAAATATTTAAGAAATGAAAACGTTCCCCCAAATCATGTTTTTGTTTTTTACGCTAAGTAGTTTAGCGGTAAAAAGCCAGAACTTAGTAAAAAATCCAAGTTTTGAATCTAATTATAAATGTCCAGAAAAATTTGGCTCCCTAGATATAGATGCTAAAAACTGGCATAAACCCACTTTAGGGACTACAGATTACTTTAATACCTGTAGCAAAGAACTTCCGGTTACTGATAATTTTATTGGCTCTCAATTGCCTTTTGAGGGGAATGCTTATGCAGGAATGTACTTATATGCTCCTAATGATTATCGAGAATATATCACGGCAGAATTAGAAACCCCTTTGGAGAAAGACAAACTGTATAAAGTGTCTTTTATGGTGAGTTTGGCAGATGATGTAGAGTTTGCTGTCAAAGAATTTGATGTGCTGTTATCGCCTTCAGTTTTTGAAATGAATACTTCCAAGCATTTAGATGTGCGATATTTTTCACGATCAGCCCAGTTAAATTTTAAGCGCATGCAATCTCAAGAGTATTTAGATGATACAGATTCATGGGTAGAGATATCTACTCATATTATGGCTAAAGGAGATGAGCAGTTTCTAACTATCGGAAATTTTAGTAATAATGAAGATACATTTACGCAGGTGGTAAAGAAAACTTCGCGTAAGTCTTCGTATTATTTTATAGATATGGTTTCTGTTGAAATGATTCCTAGTTATATGCCCAATCAGTTGTATGTTATAGAAGAACTGCTTTTTGATTTTGACGAAACTACTATAGAAATAACATACAATAAACAGTTGTCAGATTTGGTTACCTATCTAAAAAGTAATCCTAAATTAAACATTTATTTGTACGGTCATACTGACGCCATGGGATCTGTAGCCTATAATGATGAGTTATCTGAAAAAAGAGCAGCAACCGTAGCTAAATTTTTAGAAAAATCCGGATTAAGTAAAAATAGAATTTCCTGGAAAGGTTTTGGTTTTAAAAAACCAGTAGTTAGTAATGAAAAAGAAGATGTTCGGTTTAAAAATAGGAGGGTAGAATTCCTAGTCGCAGAACCACAAAGTACTTATGCTAAGAATTTGTATGAAGACGGACAGTAATTTTAATATTTCTTTGTTAAAATCTACAAGATAATATACTTAACTTTCACGACTAATCTAAATTGTAATGTACCTTATTTAGTTGCTGTCTTAACGTATGAATCCAAAAACCAAAAGAAAAAAACAAGCTAAAGTATTACGAATATTTAGAAAAATTCACCGGTTGATGGGTGCTTTCTTATTCATTTTTTTCTTCTTTATTTCGGTTTCGGGGCTCTTACTAGGTTGGAAAAAAAATAGTGCAGGCCTTCTTCTTGCCGAAACCCAAATAGGGTCTAGCTCAGAATTTTCTGAATGGTTACCATTAAGTGTACTTTATGAAAAAGCAGCCAGAGTAATTAAAGATTCTGTTGCGGAAAATACACCATTAACCTTAGATCGTGTAGATATCCGAAAAGATAAAGGGGTGATTAAGTTTATCTATGAAGACTATTACGGTTTACAATTAGACGGCGCTACAGGACAGTTATTAGAATTTGGCAAACGTCAATCAGATTTTGTAGAGAACCTACATGACGGTTCTGTCTTAGATACTTATTTTAACACTTCAGGAAGCCCTATTAAAATATTGTATACAACAGTGATGAGCATTGCGCTATTGTTTTTTACCATCACGGGTTTTTGGCTTTGGTATGGTCCAAAACGCATGCGTAAATCCGCTTAATTTTTTTTATGTTCAATACATAAGATTGATGTAATATCAATTGTTTTTTAGTCTACATTTACCACCTAAATTTTTAACCTTAATGTCTATAATTAAGAAAGTTAGAGCGGTAGATAATCTGTACGCTGGTCTGGATAAAGAAATTGCTTCTTTTCAGGAGAAAACTTCCTTGCATTGCAAGGCCGGTTGTGGTAAATGTTGTACGCATGCCGAAGTAGATGCCTCTCCTTTAGAATTTCTTCCTTGGGCATATCATTTATTTGTTAATGGCTTGGCAGGGGAAACTTTAGATGCTTTAAAGGCAGGTTCAAGTGCAGTATGTCATATATACCAACCGCTTTCGTTAGTAGATAAAAGCAATGGTAATGGTAAATGTAGTGACTATATCTACAGAGGTCTTATCTGTAGGTTATTTGGCTATGGAGCCAATCGTGATAAATTTGGTGAAATGCGTTTGGCAACCTGTAAAATAATTAAAGAAGAGCAGACTCAGAATTTTGATGAAGCAAGAATAAGCATGCAAAAAGGCTTGTATGTTCCGGTTTTTACGGATTACTATATGAAACTTTCTCAAATAGACTTTATTTTAGGCAACCAAATAGTTCCTATAAACAGAGCTTTAATCTTGGCGATAGAGGAGGTATTACAATACTACGCCTACCGCCCATTTCCTAGAGGATTTAAAAATTGTGCTTAATTCTTTAAATCTATTTCTTTTAAACTTTGAATTCTGTTACGTTCTAAGAAAGCATCAATACTTTCAAAATGTTCAATTACGCGTTTGTCTTTAAATTCAAATACTTTCTGAGAAAGTCCTTGTAAAAAGTCACGGTCGTGAGATACTAGAATTAATGTGCCATCAAAATCTAATAAAGCTTCTTTGAGAACATCCTTAGATTTCAAATCTAGGTGGTTTGTAGGCTCATCCAGGATTAACAAGTTTACGGGTTCTAATAATAATTTAACCATTGCTAATCTTGTTTTTTCTCCTCCAGAAAGTACACTTACTTTCTTTTCAACATCTTCTCCTCCAAACATAAACCTTCCTAAGATATTTTTCATTTGCGTTCGGATGTCACCTTTTGCAACTTCATCTACCGTTTGAAAAACGGTTAGGTTTTGATCTAATAATGATGCTTGGTTCTGAGCAAAATAACCCACTTTTACATTGTGTCCTAATTGGCACGCTCCTTCAAAATCTATTTCTCCCATAATCGCTTTGATCATGGTAGATTTACCTTCACCGTTTCTACCTACAAAAGAAACTTTTTCTCCACGAGAGATACTCATGTTAGCATCTTTAAACACTACATGTTCTCCGTAGGTTTTGGTCAATGCATCTACGGTAACAGGGTAATCACCAGAACGCTGTGCAGGAGGAAACCTCAAGCGTAATGAAGCATTGTCTATTTCATCAATTTCAATAATTTCTAATTTTTCCAACATGCGCTCCCTAGAAGTAACTTGGTTGGTTTTGGAATACGTGCCTTTAAAGCGGTCAATAAATGCTTGGTTGTCTGCAATAAACCTTTGTTGCTCTTGGAATGCTTTTATCTGATGGCTTCTACGATCTTCTCGCAATTGCAGGTAGTGAGAATAGTTTGCCTTATAATCATAAATTCGTCCCATAGTTACCTCAATGGTTCTATTGGTGATGTTGTCAATAAAAGTTTTATCGTGAGATATAACCACAACGGCTTTTGCCTTATTTAAAAGAAAATCTTCTAACCATATGACAGATTCTATATCTACATGGTTGGTAGGCTCATCTAATAAAATAAGATCTGGCTTTTGTAATAATATTTTAGTCAACTCTATACGCATACGCCAACCACCACTAAATTCGCTCGTCTGACGGTGAAAATCTTCACGTTTAAATCCAAGTCCGGCTAGAGCTTTTTCTACCTCTGCTTCATAGTTAATTTCTTCTAAGGCATAATATTTTTCACCTAAATCAGATACTTTCTGAATGAGCTTCATGTATTCATCAGACTCGTAATCTGTTCTAGTTTCTAACGCTGTGTTTAATTCAGCCATTTCTTTTTGCATGGTGAATACTTGAGCGAAAGCCTTAGATGCTTCCTCAAAAACAGTGCAATTATCTTCCGTTAGTAAATGTTGTGGTAAATAAGCAATAACGGCTTCTTTAGGGTAGCGTATATTGCCGCGTGTTGCTTTTTGTACTCCGGCAATAATTTTCATCATGGTAGATTTTCCTGCACCATTTTTTCCCATTAAAGCAATTTTATCCGTTTCATTAATTACAAATGAAACGTCACTAAAAAGAGTGTCACCACTAAACTCTACTGCAATATTATCTACCGAAATCATACATTAAATTTTGAAGCTGCAAAACTAGTTAAAAGCTAGATAATTGCAGCTACCTTTTTTGTAAGCGCTAGCGTTATTTTTCTTCTAATCGTAATATTGATGTCGTATATGCCCTAATTTGCAGGCATAAATCGCCATTTTTTATAAGAGAATCCCCGTAGCTAGGAAATATTTCTTTCAGCTTATTTTGCCACGCTGCTGTTTTCATTTGAATAGGGAAGCATTCGTCCAATACGTTTAACATAATGGAAACAGCTGTTGACGCTCCAGGGGAAGCTCCTAGTAGGGCAGCTAGTGTTTTGTCCTTACTACTTACAATTTCGGTCCCAAATTTTAATACGCCACCTTCTTTTTTGTCTTTTTTGATAATTTGCACCCGTTGTCCTGCAGTGATTAATTCCCAATCTTCAATTTTAGCCTCGGGATAATATTTTAATAAAGCATCAAAGCGCTCTTCTGGAGATTGTACCACTTGCTCAATAAGGTATTTTGTTAAGGAGATGTTTTTTAATCCAGCAGATAATAACGGAAATATATTATGGGCATCTATGGAAAGTGGGAGATCAAAGTAAGATCCGTTTTTTAAAAATTTTGTCGAGAAGCCGGCATAAGGGCCAAATAATAAAGAGCGCTCGCCATTTAGCATTCGTGTATCTAAATGTGGTACCGACATTGGAGGAGAACCTTCTTCGGCTTTGCCATATACTTTAGCTTCGTGTAATTTTGCAATCTCAGGATTATTGCATTTTAAAAACTGACCGCTGACAGGAAAGCCACCAAAACCTTCACCTTCGGGAATTCCAGATTTCTCAAGAAGTTTTAACGCACCACCACCAGCACCAATAAATACAAAGTTGGTGTTAATTGTTTCCTCTTGATCCGTGTGTAAATCAGTTACTTCAATAGTCCAAGAACCATCTTTTTTTTGTTCAATATCTTCTACTTGATGACCTAAGTGAATGGTAACGCCATCACATGTTTCTAAATAAGAAATCATTTTACGAGTAATAGCTCCAAAATTAACATCAGTACCTATAGGCATTCTGGTAGCTGCAATTTTTTCATCGGCAGTTCTTCCATTCATCATCAAAGGTATCCATTCCTTAATTTCTTCAAAATCAGTACTGAATTTCATCGCCTTGAAAATATCATACTTGGTCAAGGCTTCATGCCTTTTTTTTAGGAATTTTATATTTGCATCACCCCAAACAAAACTCATATGATCAATGTCATTGATGAAGGGAGTGTTTGCTTGTACTAGATTGTTTTTTACGAGATATGCCCAAAACTGTTTAGACATTTCAAACTGTTCACTTATTTTTAATGCTTTGGAAATGTCAATATCTCCAGCATCACTTTCGGGGGTGTAATTTAATTCACAAAAAGCAGAATGTCCTGTTCCTGCATTGTTCCAGGCATCTGAACTTTCTGCACCTACGGCGTCTAATCTTTCATAGATGCTTATAATAGCATCAGGGATAAGTTGTTTCAATAGTACGCCTAATGTAGCGCTCATAATTCCGGCTCCAATTAAGGTAAAGTTATTTTTTGTGTTCATAGGTAGTGTTTATTGCATTTAAAGTTAAGAAATGGAAAGCAACTTTTAATAGTAACAGTAGAATCATTCTTATAGTATGAGCTATTCGCTTTCTTTTTGGTTAAACAAAAGCGGTTGTTTTTATAGAAAATTGTATTTTCAGGCTCAGAATAAATAACCTAATGCCCGCTATTATGAAAAACCTTTATATTACTTTTTTTACACTACTAATTGTAAGTTGTACTCCGTCTAAAGAACAAGTAGATTTAATTGTTTTAAATGGAAACGTCTATACAGTTGATGACTCTTTTTCGAAGACAGAAGCGTTTGCTGTAAAAGATGGGAAATTTATTTATACTGGTACTAATAAAGAAGTGCAGGAATTATACGAAGCAAAAAGCACTGTTGATGCGGAAGGGAAAACTGTTGTTCCTGGATTGATAGATGCACATTGTCACTTTTATAGATTAGGAGAAAACCAACAAGCGGTAGACCTAGTGGGGACAACGAGCTTTTCTGAAGTGTTAGAACGTGTTGAAGAGTTTCAAACAAAAAATAAAAAGAACTTTATCTATGGTCGTGGCTGGGATCAGAATGATTGGGAGGTAAAAGAATTTCCAACAAAGAAGGAGGTAGATGAATTGTATCCTGATACTCCAATGGCTATAGAACGTATTGATGGGCATGCATATTTGGTAAATCAGAAAGCTTTGGATTTGGCCGGCATAACAAATGAAACAGTTGCTGTAGGAGGTGAGATAGTTAAAATTAATGGCACATTAACAGGAGTGCTTGTAGATGGTCCTATGGGCTTAATCGATGCAATTATTCCTAAACCTTCTAAAGAAACCATGATTGCGGCATTGAAGGATGCAGAGCGTATTGCTTTTAAAAACGGACTTACCACTGTGAATGATGCAGGTTTGCCTAGGGAAATTATTGAGTTGATTGATAGCCTTCAGCAATCAGGCGATTTAAAAATTCGTTTGTACGCGATGATCGCCAACTATCCGGAGAATTTAGATTATTATTTAACTAAAGGAATTTTAAAAACAGACAGGTTGAATGTTAGATCTGTAAAAGTATATGGCGATGGCGCTTTGGGGTCTAGAGGCGCGGTAATGAAAGCACCTTATTCAGATAAAGATCATCATTTTGGAGCAATGGTAACTCCAGTAGGTGAGATAGAAAGCTTGGCGCATAGAATAGCTGCTACTGAATTTCAAATGAATACTCATGCTATTGGTGATTCTGCTAATATTGTGGTGTTAAGAGCTTATAAAAATGCATTGAAAGGTAAAGAAGATAGACGTTGGAAAGTAGAACATGCGCAAATTCTAAGTACGCCAGACTTTAATTATTTTGAAGATGGGATCATTCCTTCGTTGCAGCCTACGCATGCAACAAGTGATATGTACTGGGCAGAAGATAGAATAGGGGTAGACCGTATGTCAGGGGCTTATGCCTTTAAAACACTTTTAGATAAAGCTGGTATGGTAGCGCTAGGTACCGACTTTCCTGTGGAGCAAGTTAGTCCGTTTTATACCTTCTATGCCGCGGTGGCTCGTAAAGATTTGAAAGGGTATCCTGAGGGAGGTTTTCAAATGAATGATGCATTGACAAGAGAAGAGGCATTAAAAGGAATGACAATCTGGGCTGCCTACAGTAATTTTGAAGAAGATGAGAAAGGAAGCATTGAAGTGGGGAAAATGGCAGATTTTGTTATCCTAGATAAAGATATCATGACCGTTCCTGAGGAGGAGACGCCAAACATTAAGCCAGAACAAGTTTTTATTTCAGGAGAGAAAATGAACTAGGTTTTTTTGTTGTTAAATAGTTGGGTATACTTGGTACTGTTCTTGTAAATATCTTCAGATAAACCTTTAAGCCAAGTGAGTTGGTTGGTGACTAAATGCGCTTCTTGCAATTGTAAACGCATTTCTAAGTCTATCTTGTGCTGACCTTCTTTTATTTGTTGGTCCCTTTGATTGGATAGTGTTGTAAATGAATTTTTTAAAGCCTCTTCTGCGGTTTCAATTTTTTTGTGTTCCTTAATTATAGCTGTTTTATTTTCAGATAGGAGGGTTTCTGCATTTTCCAGTTGGTTTTCTATATGGGAAATAAAAGCATCAAAATTTTCACTAGACGCTGTAGTAGTATGATTTTGAATAAAACTACCCATAGAGGCTAAGGCAGACAAGAAGGTATTGTTTAGAGAGACAAATTCATAAATAAGTTGCATCTCTTTTTGTTTAGATTTAGGGTCTTGAGTCATGCGTTGAAAAGCGGCGTTTAAATTACTAATGGCTAAGAAGGCTTCCTTACGAGCCATTTTGTAATCTAAGTTTTTAATTTCTTTCGTGTGGTAAATTTTGCTGACAGCGGCCAAATACGCCTTATTTTTTTGAATGGAATTTATAATCACGGGGTTTAAGTTCATAAACTCCCACGAAGGCCACAGCGTGTAATTAGCGATCACAGCAAGTAAGGCACCAATGAAAGTATCAAGCACGCGAAATTTAACCACCACTAGGCTATTAGGTTCCAATAATGCGTAAACAAATATCACATTTATAGTAATAAATGCAGCAGCAGACCGATAACTTTGCTGTATCAAAGAGAATGCAATAACTAAGGATACGGCCGCTAGAACCATATATATTATGGTATTACTAGTTATAAAGATAATGGCTAGCGCAAATAGAGCTCCTATAATAGTTCCTATAATTCTATTGATGGCTCTTTCTTTGGTCAAGCCATAGCTTGGTCTCATTAAAACGATTAAAGTAAGCACTATCCAATACGGGTTTTTTATTCCGATAAGCGTTCCAAACGTAAAACCAAAAACAATAGCGATAGTTAACCTAAGTGCATGACGAAATATGGGCGACTTAAATGTGAAATGTTGCGCTATAATTTGAAGGCTATATTCCTGTGTGGTTATAAATTGAGTAGCTTCTTTGTCTTTAAATGATATTTTATCTTTGGTAACATTATTCATTACCCTTCTTATGGCGCGTATTTTTGTTACTTGCTGCTCTTGGTAGTCTTGAAGGTTTCTAAGGGTGATGATTCCTTCGCGGCCAGCAGGGAGTTCTACCGAAGCGATGTAATTTTGAATGGTTTTTTCAATAACGGCAAGCCCGTCTAAAAGTTCGTTTTTATTTTGAACTTTTTTCTTATTCATTAATATTTTGGACAATACCTGCAGGTGGTTGCCCATAGTGGTATTTAGTGTCTTAAACTCTTCTAAAACAGAACGGTTTTTGAAAATGACGTCTATTTTAGAATAATCTAAGGTATTCGCTAAGGCTAATTCTAAAATATCAATTAATGAAATAAATATTAAAACTCTTTTTTCATCAAAATGAGACCTTCCTATTTGTTTTCTTTCGCTTAAAAGAAGTTCTCTTAAAATCTCGTGCTTCTCATTAAGTTCTGTTTGTAGTTTTAAAGTTTTTATTAATAGCTGATCTCTTTTTTCCTTCTCTATTAATAATTTACCCCTTACTTTCAAATAGCTGCCTGTTATACGTAAAGTTTCCGAGAGTAATTGGTCTTCGTCTTTTTTAGGAGCAATCCAATGAGATAGGCATAATACTAAGAGAAACCAAAGTCCGCCGATCCCGATAAGGCCTACATAGGTCCAAATACCTAGGGTAGTATTTCTGCTTACGAGGCTCAAGACAATGGCTAGTAAGCCGCAAAAGGCAATCAAAGACCCGCGAAAACCATACGCCGAGATTAAGGAAATAAAGAAAGATAAGATGGTTATCGTAAGAAGTAGTGCTACAAAATTCTGTTTGGCGTAAGATACAATTAACGTTACAGCCATTGTGAGCACAATACTGATGAGTGTACTATATATTTTTCGTCTTAGGGTGCCAGGAATATTCCCAGGAATATTGAGAAATACACCTATAGCTATAGGAATGGCATAGGAAATATGGCCGAAAAAGTTAAAAATAATTAGAGGTGTTATTACGGCTACCGTCTGCAGCACTCCTTTGTAAAAATTAGAACTTTTAAGAAATAATAGAATGTCTTTTAGAAATTCCTTAACCATACATCAAAGATAGTTTGTATTTATTACGATATATGGAAGGTACTACGAAAAATTAGGAAAAAAAATAAGCCTGAAGTAAAAACTTCAGGCTTATAGTGTCAATCGTAATTAGACAATTACATAGTAGCTGCAACTGGTACGGCAACTCTAACAGTCCCCCATCCAATAACTAAATCAGCATTTTTATCATTTTCTTTAAATGCCATAGAAAAAGCATCTAAAGATTCCGTACCCTTGCTAACGGCTCCTTTTACACGGACAACATCAGCACTTTCATCATAAGAGTAAGCACCCCATTGGTTTAGCTTACTGTTTAAAATAACAGTCCACTCATCAGTTCCAGGGATGGTAAATAAAGAATATGTTCCAGCTTTCACTGCAGATCCACCAAAGGTTACATCTGTGTAGAAAGTAACTTCAACAGCTTCATTCGCACCAGTTCTCCATACGGCACCAGCAGGAGCTAATTCTGCAATAGAACGCCCTTTTAACTGTGGTCTGCTATAGCTAACTTTAGCTACCTTTTCTGATACTTTATAACTTGTAGGGTAAGCAGCAACATCCATTGGACTCTTGTCTAATCCACTAAATTTTTGAGCACTTGCAGTAGTACTAAATACTAAACATGCCACTACGGCTGTAAGGGTAAGAATTTTTTTCATAATCATAAGGTTTTATTTTGAAACGTTTACTAGAGCATATCTCTTAGTAATGGGCTACTAAAGTCGGGCAATTTTTCTAAACTTACAAAAAAAGGGAAATTAGAGTTGAAAAATAAGTTATAGTTTCATTTTAGTATGATTGTTCTTTGAAAAGTTCCATATTGTTACCTTTTTTGTGTTTATGGTTTTTTTATTAAACCAATTCGTGCATCTTTGCTTTAAAATTGCTTATAATATAGAATAATATGTGTGGAATAGTATGTGCATTTGACGTAAAAGAGAGTACTGAGGACTTAAGACCACAGTTACTAGAGATGTCTAAAAAGATTAGACATAGAGGACCGGACTGGAGTGGAATATTCGCTAATGATAAAGCGATATTAGCGCACGAGCGTTTATCTATTGTGGATCCAGCTTCAGGAAAGCAACCTTTATTTAGTAAAGATAATAAGTTAGTACTAGCTGCTAATGGTGAGATATATAATCATAGAGACTTAAGAAAGCAGTTTGCCGGAAAATATGATTTCCAAACAGAATCTGATTGTGAAGTAATATTGGCTTTATACCAAGAAAAAGGTGTGAGCTTTCTTGATGAGATGAACGGAATTTTTGGTTTTGCTATATACGATACTGAAAAAGATGAATATTTTGTAGCTAGAGATCATATGGGGATTATTCCTTTATATATGGGCTGGGATAAAAATGGTACTTTTTATGTGGCGTCTGAGTTAAAAGCTTTAGAAGGTACTTGCACTAAAATAGAACTTTTTCCTCCAGGGCACTATATGCATAGTTCTGATGGGGAATTAAAGCAATGGTATACGCGTGATTGGATGGAATATGATGCAGTTAAGG